>JAESQE010000272.1 GCA_016765335.1 Planctomycetaceae bacterium | reverse complement strand
TGGAAACGATTTTGAAGCAATACAAAACCGGTCCACAAATCAAACCAGGAACCCAAGCAGCCACCGCAGAAACAACCCCGCAACAGCCATCAGAACCAAAAGCAGATTCTGAACAAGCAACCGACGAAGATTCAGCCACCGGAGCCTAATCAAATCGAGCCGGGGCATGCTGATTTCCTACCGAAATAACAGCAAGGTAACTTACCACAGAGACACGGAGGACGCAGAGTCCCGTAGGTGTCAGGCTCTCGCCTGACGATGAGCAGGGAGAGGCTGTCGAGCAGCTAAAAGATTCCTGGTTTTCAATAAGTGGCCATTCGTAAGCAGTCCCTGAAATGCGTCAGGCGGGAGCCTTACCTACTAGTCCAACTAGCGTTAAAGGTCAGTCATTTGAGTAGAGGCTTTTGATGTCCCGATTGGGAACAAATTAAAACGGATAGACTTTATTTTACCACAGAGACGCAGAGAACACCGAGTTAAAAAAGTAGCAGAAAATCAATCAATTTAACTCAAAAGATAGACGGTCTTGGGTTTTTCTCTGTGACCTCTGTGCCTCCGTGGTTTATTCAAATCTCTCCTGTTTGACACCGGCTACGTTGGGTGAGTCGCCAGGAAATCATATTCCAAAATCATTAAACTGTCTGCCATTTAACGCTAGTTGCAATACAAGGGTCTGCTGTTCAGACCGTGTATACTCGCCAACATTGTTTTCATAATACAGAATGTGAGGGGTTCCTGCTAACCACAGCCCCAGAATCTTGACAACTCACAATCGGTCTGCACAGCAGAGCCTACCCGGCTATTAATTTCAAATCAAAGGTGTGCTTGGTTATTGATGGGGGTCGATGATTGTTACGCCTGTGCCGGGGAATTGATTCATTTGTGCCAATGCATTTGGTGCTTGTGACAAGGGGATGGTTTTGCTGATTAATTTTGCGGGATCGACCTTTTGACTGCGAATGAGTTCGAGCATTGCAGGGTACCGGTGAGCTTGCATGCCGTGGCTGCCGTAGATTTCTAGTTCGTCTGCAATGATCTTTCCCATTGGGAGTTCACATTTTCCCTGCTCGGCTGGCATGAGGCCAATTTGAATATGACGGCCCCGTTTGCGTAACGATTCGATAGATGCCTTACAGGTTTGCGTACTCCCCAATGCATCAACTGAAACATGTACGCCGCCTTGAGTTTGCTCGATAATCTCGGCTGCAACATCTGATTTATCCAACGCGTTCCAAGTGAAATCTGCACCGATAGAACGTGCAAAGTTGAGTTTTTCTGCATCGATATCTACAGCAATGATCGTTGCACCGAGCGCTCGGGCAATCATAATCGCAGAGAGTCCGACGCCTCCGCATCCGTAAATTGCAACGGTTTGACCTGCGCCAAGACGTGCCTGATCGACCAATCCACGAAAGGCCGTTGCAAATCGGCACCCTAAGGAAGCAGCCGTTGCATCATCGATTTCATCAGGCAGAGAGACTAAATTGACATCGGCAAAATCGATAGCAACATATTGTGCGAATGATCCCCAATGCGTGAAGCCGGGCTGTGTTTGGTGCGGACAAACTTGCTGATCTCCCGCAGCACATTGTTCACACGATCCGCAAGCACAAACAAAGGGAACAGTCACACGGTCTACGACTTTCCATTTCGTAACACGGTTACCAACAGCTTGGATCGTGCCTGCAAATTCATGACCGGGAACGTGAGGCAAACAAATGTCTGGATCGTGCCCAACCCAGCCATGCCAATCACTCCTGCAAAGCCCGGTAGCAGAAACACGAATCACAACGCCATGGGGAGCAGGTGTCGGATCGGGAACAGTCTGCACTTGGGGGAGTTCGCCAAACTGCTCATACAGAATCGCTTTGATGAGATCAGCCTTTCAAATAGATACAGAAAATCATGGGAACCTTTATTAATTCAGGGGGTACAGACATTCCTGTCTGTGTCGTTTGACCATGCCTTAATCCAAGGCAGACAAGAATGTCTACCCTCCGCCCGCAATGAATTTTGAATTTATAGAGGTTCCCTTATTGCAATACAACATGGTTGAACGACATGCCAGATTCCGTCTGCTTCAAGAAAGTATTTTTTCCATTTCCTGGTGCACGATATCTGCTTCGATAAATTCTTCGCCAATGCTTTTGTAGCCAAGGCTGGTATAAAAAGGGAGAGAAGATTGCTGAGCGTGGAACCAGATTTTTTTGAGTTGATGTTCTCGGGCGTATTTTTCCAACGCCTGCATGATAAGCCGCCCTGCTCCTCGTCTTCGATGTTCCCTGAGCACTGAAACACGTCCAATCTTCCCCTGTTTGGTTAAATCGAGTCTTCCGGTTGCAATCGGGACGTGTTGATCGAATACGATCGCGTGCACGCATTGGGCATCGAGATTGTCGATTTCCAGGTCGAGAGAAATCTGCTGTTCGATAACAAAAACGGCTTCTCGAATTGATCGAATTTCGGTTTCGTGTTTTTCGTATTGAGCAATGACAACTTTCATTACGTTTTATTTCAGAGGTTCTTAAAGAGATTGCGAGCGGATGGTAGGCATTCTTGTTTGCCTTGAATTGAGGCAGAGTCAAACGACACACAGACAGGAATGTCTATGCCCCCTCCTGTGTGGGAATGTCAGTGCTCCATTTGAATTAATAAAGGTTCCCTTTATCCTTGCCCTATTTAACCCTTGCCTTATTTAATCAGTGTAGGAAGTTTTTCTTTGAGTTCTTCGACTGAAGAAGCGTTGCTGATGACATTTCCTTGTGGATCGATCAGGAACATTGTGGGGACCGAAATGATACCGAATTCGATGGCTGCTTCTCCTTCGAGTCCGTCCGATTCTGTAATGTGTTTCCAGCTGTTGCCGTTCTGGGCAATGTACGGTGCGATGCCTTCTTTTTGAGTATCGAGATTAATCCCAATAATTTCAAAGCCCTTTGCCCGATACTGTTCGTAGATCGCTTTGATCTGTGGCAAGTCTTCAGTGCAAGGCTGACACCAGGTTGCCCAGAAAATAACGAGTACTGTTTTCCCTCGATAAGTGGAAAGGTCGATTGGTTGGCCATCGATCCCGGTTCCCTTGAGAACCAGTGGTTTGCCAACCATGTCCAGTCGTTTGAGTGCCCCTTTGGCCCGCTTGCCTGAATCTGTCAGTGCATGATTAATATCAAGCTTTTGGTACCATTGTTTTGCTTGATCAATTTCCCCTGAAAACTCTTCGAAAATTGCGAGCTGTAACAATGCGTCTGCGGAATCTTTCGATTTCGGATATTCAGTGACGAAGGTTTTTAGTTGGTCGAGCCACCATTTATGGAGTTCTTCGCTTTTTTCATTATCGGCCTGGGCAGCTTGAATTCTGGTGCTGTAATCGGCAAGTAGTCTGCGGTAAGTGGTGTAGGGCACAAGCTCGGAATTTGGTCGTTGTTTTTTCAGATCAGCTTCGATAGCTGCCAGTTTTTTTGCCCCTTCGACATATTTCCCCGTCTGCACCGCAGCAGCCAGGCCATCAATCATTTGAGTGAGCCATTGAGTTCGCTCTTGTTCGGTTTTCGAGTCTGCAAGCAACCCGCGTAAAATTTCTACTCGCAGAGAATTGTAGGTTGCTAAGTCTGCTGCAGAAGACTGAGGGGTCGGAGCTTTGCCATCAAGTTGTTGTAAATCGGTCAGAAGCTTTCGGGTTTTATCGCTGACCTGTGAATCGGCTGTCATCGCAGGAGTTGTTGATCCCACTTTGGGTTGCATCAGTGTGCCCCCTTCAGTGACTTGCATTGTGTCTCCCTCGACAGGAGCAGGAACTTGAGTCAGCTTCCAGACATCACCAACACGAACCACTTCTCCCATTTGCACAAAGCCGGTCGTTCCAGCGGTTTCGATGATCGCCATGACATTTTCGTAAACATGCAAATCCAGTTTTGCTTTTCCTTCATCAGCCGGGATCACAAAAGGCATGAGCATGGAAGAATCGAAACGCACCCATTTTGTTTTCTCATTAATGGTTTTTGATTGGCTGAGTCTGGTTTTCATTGTTTCGGGTAACTTCTCAACTTTTGCCAGAATTTTATTGGCGAATTCTGGTTGAATCCCTAATGTTGCAATGTCGTTTTTATTGATGACGACCAGACTCAATCTTGCAGCGTCTCCAGCAGCCATGGCTTGAATCGCTTCGCGAGTGACCTCTTCGGCTGAGATCATTTTCCATTGATCAATTTTCCCATCTTCGTTTTGGTCAAGCCCCCAGCGTGTGCCCGCAATGTTCATCCACCGAGATTGATCCACCTTGTTGTTGAAGTTGGAGTCCATGTCCCGATAGACTTCGTAGCCTCTGTGATAATAACGCCAGCGATCAACAACATTGTCTGCGTTGGTATCTTGAAATCGCCTGAGTATTTGTCCCTGAGGGCCATAGACGACCCAGCCGGAAGCTTTTCCAATCCGTTCGACTTCCACCTTACACTTGGCGTGATCAGCCTTGTCAATTAATTCGTATTCGACATCTTTTTGAACAGGTCGGAACGAAAGTGCCAGTGTAGGCGAGGGGCTTTCGTCTGCCTGAGTATTACTCACACAGATTTCACTACAAACCATAGCCACTAAAGCAATCAGAGATAGAACAAGGCGTCTGGAACAGCCATTGGCTTGTGGCAGGTCGCGGTGTAGAGAATCTCTATCGCAAATGGTTTGTAATTCTTTAACTGAACTCATCGATCAATCCTTCGCAGATGAAATCTACTCTGTAATAAATGGGACTGCTTGGTCATATTTACCCTGCATGTCGTATCTGAAATGACATTGAGTGCAGTGTTTCCCTTTTGACTGTGTATTCTAAGCAAAAACATGATTTCAGGTCACGAGCAATATTTTATGGGAGCAAGAGGTGGTTTCGACCTATCTATATTATGATCAACTTGTCTTTAAGAAACTCTGGAATTCTAATTTTCAGAGGTTCTCATACGGATTCCTAAAATGGGTATTGAACAACAGATTGGAGCAGGGTATGTTAACTATACAGTAGATGCGAACTGCCCTCATTGTGATTGAAGGAAAATGAAATCTCAATTGGTAAATGGAGTCGGGCTCCAAGATATTATTGATAAGGCTGACGAATTTGTACCGTTGCCGATGCTGGCATTAGACCGTTCGTTTCGCGTTTTTTATTATAATTCTGCAGCCTGTGAGTTTCTCAATCTGAGGATGTCCGTTGAGCAAGAGATGTTCTTCCCAGAGATTATTGCTAGAGAATCACTTGCCAATCTGGAAGAATTCTTTGAAGGCTGTTTTGAGGCCTCTCATAATAAAGAGACATCTGCTGATAAAGTATCTGTCTTGCACCGCTGCAAGCTTCATCTGATACAGGGCCATCAGAAAGAAGTAGAAATCCAAGCCGAGGCGATTAAAGATAACAGTGAATTATTCTTGCTGCTTTACCTGAGAGATCTTTCGCAGCATTCCCCTGCCGATCGAGCAGTTCAGGTCAATCAAGCAGTGCTTGAAGCAGATCATTGGTATCACAACATCCTTGATAACACCGGAGCTGTGATTTACATCAAGGATATTCAAGGGCGTTATCAGTTCGTCAATCATCTGTTTGAAGAACTCTTTCACGTTTGCCGAGATGAATTTTGTGGCAAAACAGATTACGATCTGTTCCCACAGAACATAGCTGATCGCTTCCGGCGAATTGATGAGCAGGTCTGCTTAACAGGAGAATCGCAACGGATTCAGGAAGTTGCCCCACACGATGATGGCCCCCATCATTACATTTCAGTAAAGTTCCCTCTGTATAACCTGCGGGGAGATTTAACTGGGGTTGCAGGAATTTCGACCGACATCACAGAGCAACTGCATACTCAGAAAGAATTGCAGGCCGCCCAGGCGGTTCAAAAACATCTTTATCCGGAATTTGCTCCTCAAATAGAGGGCTTCGACATCGCTGGACGGGTTAGTCCGGCAGAAGGTGTTTCAGGAGATTTTTTCGATTACATTCAAGTCTCTCCTGATCGACTGGTTGTCGCTGTTGGCGATGTCAGCGGACATGGATTAGGGCCTGCTTTGGAAATGGTGGAGACACGTTCTTATCTGCGAGCAATTCTGAGAACAGAAGTTCGCCTGGATATTGTCATGGAATGTCTGAATGAATTTTTGTATCAAGATCTGAGAGATGCAGCTTTTGTGACTCTGTTTTTGGCTGAGATCGATTTCAAAAACAAGAGTTTCACTTTTGTTGGAGCTGGTCACCAGGCAGAGTTTATCAAAGCAGACGGTACTTGTATTTCACTGCATAGCACGGGCCTGATGCTTGGGATTAGTTCGAAAGAAAGTTTCGATTGTTCTGCCTGTTACTTTTTCGAACCTGACGACCTACTTCTGATCACCACTGACGGCATTGCCGAGTCGATGTCTCCAGAGGGAGAGTTATTCGGTTCAGAGAAAATACTTGAGATTACCACTAAAAACAGAGACAAATGCACAGAGGCTGTTATTAATAAATTACTCGAAGAATCCTCCTGTTTCTCAGGGAAAGTTCATCAAGCTGATGACATGACAGCCGTGGCGATTAAACGACTTCAGTGAGAGATATAGTTTCAACTTGCATAACAGTCTCAGCCGGACTATTCAGGTTGTTTATATTAAAAAGAGTAAGCCATACTTCTTGATAAACTCCTATTGCTCAACAGGTTGTTGCAGACAGCCTGAATTCCCAGCGGGTGCACCAAATTGGGAAACATGTCACAATTTTGCAGGCTATTTCGCCCGATAGACAGCAATAGGACGATTATAATTCAGATGGAATTCCTGCTTTTTCAGCAGGGAAAGCCTGTTTTATCTCTCTGACCTCTGATATGTTGTCATTTTGATACATTCCCTTAAATCCAAAAAGGGATTGTAAAAAACAGACAATACAACTGTAGAATCTCTTGAGTACGCCATTTCCTGTCGTATCATTAAAGGCAAGAGAATCTCTCACGTGAGGTTTCTAAGAAGTGACGCGAAGGAACGCTGTCGATTTTTCATATCACAATGGGACTTTGAATTGGCTCCTTTATTTGAGAGCTGAAGAAGAGTTCAGAGCCATCAATTAATAATGGTGGTTCATAGACCATTTCCTTCCACATTGGTTTCGGAGACGATTTCCGTCATGGCAAGTAAGTACCTGAATCTTGAAGCAGCAGCAGAACAACTTTCACTCTCTGTCGAGGAACTGAATCGTCGTAGAGAGCAAGGGGATATCCGAGCCTTTGCTGATCGAGGGACTTGGAAGTTCCGCATTTCTGATGTTGAAGAATTGGCGAGAACTCTCGATCCAGACTCCTCACTCGACTTCGGGATTATGAGTAACGACGGACAACTGGGTGAAATACCAGCTGTGTTCGACGATGATTCTAATATCAATCTTGATGAAGATGCCTCAGAACAACCAACCATTATTAGTAAAAAGTCGGCTGGCCTTCCACCAAATTCCGACAGCGATGTTCGACTGGTCGTTGACCCAGCACTTGAAGAACCTTCTGCTCCCGGCTCGTCAGATTCTTCGGATAGCGATGTACGGTTCGTAGACGATGATTTAGCAAAAGTCGAACCCACGCCCATCAGGTTAAGTGCAGACGAACAAGGTTCAGATATATTTGCAGAATCGGATAGCGATGTTCGCTTATCCCCCGCGGAATCAAATATTATTGGCGGAGACCCAGACAGCGATGTCGCACTCATGCCACCCGGCGATGACAGTGTGATTCGACTCGAAGAAGCAGCTGACGACGACGAACAGTCTGTCCTCAGCGACGTAATCACAGGCCCCGACAGCGGGCTTTCCTTCTCTTCAGGAGACAGTGGGATTTCACTCGATCTTTCTGTCGACAGTGGCCTGTTATTTGATAACGATGACGACGACTCGATCACTTTAGCGTCTGAAAGCGGAATTTCATTGGTGCCTGACAGCGATGTCGGATTGACCCTCGGAGATCCTTTAGACGCAGCTGGAAGTGACGAAGCGGGTGGGGCAACGATTCCGATGCTCAACATCAACGAAGAAGACGATGCGAATGACACCGCCTTTGACATGCCACTGCTCGAAGACAGCGGAGAGGTTGCCAGTGATGATGAGGACACAACGAACATCGTCATGTTTGATGATGATGAGTCTGATGACCAAACAATGGAATTTGATTCCTCGGAAATAAGTAACGATGACGAGTTCGTCGATTTTGATGATGACGACAGCTACGATGAATTGAGTGATGGCGAGTTGGATGTCGGAGATGACTTTGACGACGATATCCTCGAAGCTGACGATGGCGATTTTGATGATGACTTTGAATCCGGAGAAAGCGTCCCATCTTTATCTCTTCCCGCAGGTATGCGAGGTGGTGCAGGTGTTGCTGTCGCAGCAGACTGGGACATGGTTTCCTTTGGTCTGGTACTGTTATCAACCGGATTTATGGGCATCTGCACTCTGTTGATGTTCGACCTGGTTCGCTCGATGTGGGGTTATGAAGCTCCTATCGGTGTGAATGGAATGATTCTAGATACGCTCCAAGGCATCATTAAATCTTAAAGATCAGGCAATGCTTCTGTTAACCTGGAAGTTAATGTCATGGAAAACGAGAGTTTCAAGCGAAAGTAGTTTTATTGCATTGAATTTAACAGGCTGTCTGCAAGTTGCTGCACATCGTGATCGTGTTGATGCAGTTCTTGTTCTGGCTGAAATTCAAGTCCCTGGGCTAATAGTTCAGCTCGTTCGTTTGAGCAAAATCGTTGAATTTGCTTTGAGAAAATCTGAAACTCTTCGGACTGCATCGCTTCGATGGCGTTGGCATACTGAGTGAGTAAATGATGTGGGGAATCCTGCACGATGAATTCCCTGCATCGATCTGCTATTATCGGATAGCCGGCTTTGCATGCAGTAATTAACGTGAGCAATAGAAATCGATCACGTCCGGGAAGCTGTTGCTTTTGGTGCGATTGAACGGCCAGGAACAGTGTATTGAGTAAGCTTCGCTGTTGGCTCGATATTTCGAAGGGCATCATTTATTTCTTTGTGACTTGGACGTATGTCATTCGCAGTTCGTGCAGACTGGATTCCAGCATTTTCGATTCGTTAGGATCCAAATTACCTTTGGTTTTTTCTTCGAGAATCGCGAGCATTTCAATGTAATGCTTGGCTAACACGGGCTGAAAATCGACTTTGCCTGTGATCGGATTTGGCAATATCCCCAAGGCACCCATCGCCTGTGTTGAGAACATACTGATCATCAACGGGAAACTGGCAGGTGGGATTTGTGAAGGATCGATCTTTTGCGATTCTTCGGCTTTGGTTTTTCGAGCCTGTTCGCTCGAAACATCGTTTGCATTCTCGACAACTGCATTTTCGCCAACTGTATTTTCGCCAACTGTATTTTCGCCAACTGTATTTTCGCCAACTGTATTTTCGCCAACTGTATTTTCGCCAACTGTATTTTCGCCAACAATGTTCTCTGGATTATCGTCAGAAGAATTTTCCACGGTCACGGCCTCCCCTTGGTAATAGAACTTGATGAAATAGATTACGAAATTTGTAACGGATTTACTAATCCAAATCCATGACTAGAAATCCTAATCTCGAAATCCTCAACAAATTCGAAAAAAAAGAAGAAACGCGACTTCAGCTACGCTTGACTTGCCACTCGAATGACTGGCATTTAGCGGTATGTCAATACGATGAGATGTATTCACAAGAAAGAGTGCAAGAACGGGTGATGTATGAATCTTTGAGAACAGTTGCCGTGATCCAGCCGTTTGAATTCATTGGGATGCGAACTTGAACGGTTATCTCTTTGGTTGTGGATTGTATTTCGGCGGGGATGACCGTCACAACTGCTTGTCGCAGGCCGATTCGTTCCAGTTCTTCTTCGGCAGATTGTTGAGCAAGGGCTGCGGTTGCTTTCGGAATAGAGCCTCGTCTTGCTCCTTCGTAAGCGGCTTGCTCGGCAGTGTGAGTGATCATGCTGAGTCTGCAAAAATCAAAAGCTGCCGAGAATAAGAGAAAGACTATCGGTACTGTAATTGCGAACTCAACAAGGGCAGCCCCTAACCGAGAATTTGCATTTCGTTTTCCTGATTGTCCAATAGGTTGTCTCATCATGATATTTGTCTTTTCATTATCCAGACTCAATTAATTAATCAAAACGACTGGAATAATTTTTGCTAGTTCTTCAAAAACTCTTTCCAGTGTTTCTGCGTTGGGAGCAATATAAGATCGCCCTCCGGTGATAGAGGCTATTTTCTTCATCGTTTGCTGGTCGGCAGTTGCGAGAAATGAAATCGTATGGATCACGATGTTAGCACCTGCTGCATCTATTGCAGCTTTGGTGGGATTGCGTCCCGAGTTCCATTGTCCGTCTGACATGAGAATAATTGTCTTCTGGGCCAGTGAATTTGTGGATGGGTCTGTTAACAAGTCAACAGACTTATCAATTCCGGCCGACATATTCGTACCGCCCATCATGATATCATTGTATTTGTCAGCGATGACACCGTTGATGTCTCCCAGGTTTTGCCCTAGTGGGACGTCAACGATTGTTGCAGGAGTGTAGTGACCACCGTAAGGTTGCCAGTAGTTACTGAGGCTTATACTTGAACCCCAGGTAACAACGCCAACATCTGGCTGAATTGGCGATAAGCCTACAGTCGCTACGAATCGTTGAATTGCACCATCAAGAGCCGCCCAACGACTACCCACCGGATTGGGTGGCGTAATATAGCCGCTCGGAAAACTAGGAGTTCCACTGGGATATTGCCAATCGTGTCCCGATTCATCAAAACACATCGAATGGGAACGGTCCAGGCAGAGAATGATTTCCTGGGTAAGATTCGCAGCCACAGCGGACTGCTTGGGAGTAAAGTTTGAGTACCCCAGAATTCTCCCGAAAAATAATGGAACTGGTGAATTCGGGGAATCCTCAGTCATGCTGACAGTCACGCGAATCGCAGAATATGGCTGCACGTTAGGAAGAAATGTCCAAGTGCCATTCGGGTTCACTTCCGGGCGTCCAAATTCAACATCATTATCAATGATCTGAATTTGCTGACCGGCTGCGCCATTATGCTGCACCAGATTTTTCGAGGCAACAATTGCTGAACTCGTTTTTTCAGTTCGTACAAGAGCTTCCATTCCTGCTTTTGCAGAGGCATCAGCGCTGACACGAAGTTCTGTGCGCACGAGCTGCATGTAGGCCACATCAACCGTAAATACTAATGCGATCATAAACATCGACATCATCGTCGCGATGAGAACAAGCATTGCTCCTCGGCGATTTTCTTGGTTTTCGCAGGCAGGTCTTAAGATATATCGTTTGTTTTTACGTGTACATTTCATGATATTAGATTCTTAAATAATTAATGAATTTCTCTAATATTGCAGACGCACCATTGTTACTTCTGCACTCAAATTTCGATTGAGGAAAAACTTAACAGGCATTACATAATTTGGCTGAGCAGGAGCAGTCACCTGAACCGTAATTAATGTTCCCGAAACAGTATTCGAATTGAAATTTTGATCGAAGTTGATCGAAGCTCCTGAAATTCCTTTGGCGGTTGCAATTTCACTAAAACGATCAATGGCATCTTGCATCGACGCATCGCCTTGTGCCGATTTCTTTGCTGCTTCGTAAGCGCAAATTGTTAAATTCTGCTTCAACTGGATAAAATGAGATGCTTCAATTCCACCAAACACCAACAAGATGAGTACTGGCAGACAGACGGCCAGTTCCACGCTCGCGGTTCCGCTACGTGCACTTTCGTCTTGCCGATTCGAGATTCGTGTTTTTCTAAAAGGCCGTTTCATTGCTTGTTGTGCCCAATCGAAATCTATTCGGAACTTTGGTCATGCGGTCTTGTCATTGTTTAAGGGAATTCATCAACAATGGGTCTCCTCTATCATGAAACCTAGTTCAGGAAATTGGAGTACGAACAAATAAAAACAAATTCTCATCTCAAAATATAAGTCATCGGCAAGATCAATCGATTAAAACGATTTTGCGGATGACTTGCTTGTCCGGTTCCTGCTAAGAACAAGTTCAGTTTTTCAAGGTTCGTTGTCTGGGGGGAGAAACTTTCTCTTTTGTTTATCATGATTTACCAGACATATTAAATAGAGGGGCAAGTTATACGCATTCGCATATTTGCTCGCGTGTTGTTTTTTTCCTAATTCCTTATCAGTACAAGGCCACGAACGATAGCGTCTCGCAAGTAATCATTGAGCTTGGTATGAGAGCCAGTATGCACTTTTTGCAGTAGCACGAGATATGATGGTTTGCCCCGATTCCATGCTCTGTGTAAACTAGTGTCCTATCTTTCTCAACCAGTTGGTCGCCAGGAATTAGAGATTCTCATCAGTCTATCATCAGTAGTAAGTGAATTCATTATGTCTGAAACGGTTCATGGAGTTTGCACTTTTCTTGATCAGTTTGCTCCGCTTCGCACTGCCGAAAGCTGGGATAATGTCGGTTTGCTGCTGGGAGATGCTTCGCGAGAAATTGATTCTCTCATGACTTGCCTTACATTAACACCTGATGTTGCAGCGGAGGCAATTAAAAACAAAGTGGGACTGATTGTTGCTCATCATCCGATTTTATTTCGGGCAGTGCAGAGATTGACAACCGACACTACGGAAGGGCGAATGCTGCTCGAATTGGCAGAAAACCGAATCGCTGTTTACAGTCCGCACACGGCTTTTGATAGTGCGACGGGGGGAATCAATCAACAGTGGTGTGAGTTATTGAATCTTCAGCAGACGCAGTCACTGCGGCCTTTCGATGAAGAAAAGGCAGAACTTTCTACCGGAGCAGGGCGGTGTGGCGATCTACCAAACCCTGTTTCATTGAGCCAATTGATACAGCAAGTCAAAGGTGTTTGTTCTTTGAATCATCTTCAGTATGTAGGCAACTGCGATTCAGAAATCCGTAGAGTGGGTGTCGCTTGCGGGGCAGCGGCTGAGTTTATGAACGAGGCTGCGTTACTTGATTGCGATGTGTTGATTACAGGGGAAGCTCGATTTCATGCTTGTCTGGAAGCTCGAACAAAGAATATCTCACTCATTATTGTCGGGCACTACGCTTCAGAACGATTCGCTTGTGAGCAATTAGCCAACGCATTACAAACCGAGTTTCCCAAGCTCACGACTCGTGCATCTGAAATCGAAAGTGATCCGGTTAATTTTGGGTGACAGAATTCCTGTGATAACCAGCACCTGAAAACATCCCTCTAGGCTGCAAGTTTTTGCGATGCTGTGCCAATTGTATTTGAAGATGCATCTTCCTTGTTT
>JAESQE010000271.1 GCA_016765335.1 Planctomycetaceae bacterium | reverse complement strand
CCGTAGGTGGTAACAGCTTGATCACCGGTGGCCAGATGAACGTGCCTGGTAACTGGGTTCAGAAGAAGATGGGTATCGAAGATAGTATCGAGATTTACCGGGACTTACGAACGAACGATTGATGAAAAACGTCGTATTGCTATACCCAAAGCAATGCGAAAGGAGTTCGTATCTCTCGACTCTGAAACAATTTACGCTGCTCCTGGCAATGATTGCTGTATTGCCCTTTATTCTGAAAAGACTTTTGAGCAATACACCGAAAAACTGGAGAAACTATCCCCTGCACGATTAGAAGTGCGAAACTTTTTACGAACATTTTATTCACAGGCGGAGTCCGTGGAACCAGACAAACAAGGACGAATTCGCTTACCGGAACGTCTGACAAGATTCGCCCGACTTGAATCGCAGGTGGTGCTTATCGGTGCAAGGGACCACGCAGAGATCTGGGAAAGATCTCGCTGGGAGCAATTACAGATAACGCACGCTGATGACTTCGACGCGATGGCAGAAGCCGCAATGAATTTTGACGCCTCACCTTAAACATAATCTCGAAACACAAAACCATCACTTCGAAACACAAAACCATCACTTCGAAACACAAAACAATGTGATCCCTCGTTGCCTTACCGGGCACTTTGGAATTGGGTCGGAACGGAAGCCATCAGACCCAACGGGCTAAAGTGACATTTGTCGCCCAGGCACAAAACACATTGGAGAGAAGGATCTCTCCAATGTGTTTTTTTATGCACTCGCCCAAATGAATTCCGCTTATTGCCCTACAAGCAGACTGAAGGGTGGCATGCTTGCTAAGCGAACGAAGTGAGACAACAAGCATGAACGTGCCTCCCGTTTCAATTGGCGTGTTCAACAAATGCGGCACACAGAAAGGTTAAGGAAGTTCCCCGGATCTTTTCAAAGATCCGGATTGCAGATTCATTCCCCTGCCCCCAGAGCATTTGAAAATCTTCACAACCTGGGGGGGCGTTACCAGATCTTGCTGCGTTTCCCTGGAGTTGTGCCCAGTGATCGTTGGCAATCAAATTTACGGTGCAAGATAGTATCGATGCAAATGCGAGAACACAAAAGATCTGTTTCATCGTTTGATTCTCTCGTTTGCATTTGAAGTCTGAAGATGCTGAGACAACTTGGAACTTGTTGCTGCTTACGATTGTTTTGGTTGCGTCATGCAAACAATTCGTGGGCGACTTTGCCACCTTCTGGACCGGTGAGCCGGTGTTCGCGACCGGCGTGCCAATATTTCAGATCATTTTCCGGAAGCCCCATCAGATGCAGAATTGTTGCGTGGAGATCACGGAAGTGAACTTTGCCTTCGACTGCTCGGGCACCAGTTTCATTGGTTTTACCATGGACATGCCCTTGTTTCACGCCACCGCCAGCGAGCCAGAATGTGAAGCCACGAGCATTGTGACCGGTTTCATTTTTCCCGTCTTCAGGTTTAAGGCCCGGTCGCCCGAACTCACCGCCCCAAACAATTAAGGTGTCGTCCAGCAGGCCGCGTTGCTTAAGATCTCCCAGTAACGCTGCGATGGGGCCATCAGTTGCATCGCAATTGGCTTTTNAGTCTCGCCGGTAATTTTTGTGCTGATCCCAACTGCCATGACTCAATTCGATGAACCGCACGCCAGCCTCTGCGAACCGCCGAGCCAGCAGACACTGTCGACCGAAATCGGATGGCCTGCAAGTTCCTACCCGTTTTGTCTGNTTGCCGACTTCATAACGTTCGAGTGTTGCCTTTGTTTCCGTACTGAGGTCGAGCAAGTCTGGTGCAACCGTTTGCATACGGAACCCGAGTTCCATCGATTGAATGACACTATCGAGCTTATCGTCTCCGGGACGCTGGGCAAGGTGATTGCGATTCATCATCTGCACTAAATCTAGCTGCCTGCGTTTTGATGATAAAGAAAGGTGATTGTTGGTTACGTTGCTGATCGTAGCCAGGCTCATGTTTTCGCCATTCATACCAATGGGAGTTCCATTGTAAATCGAAGGCAAAAATGCACTGGAATAGATTGAACTCTTTGAAGTATTCAGGCTAATGAAGCCGGGCAGATTCTGATTTTCTGTGCCCAGCCCGTAAGTAATCCAAGACCCCAAACTTGGTCGAGGACGCAATCTGTCTCCCGTATGCAGTTGCAAGAAAGACTGAGCATGAATTCCCGTATCAGCGTGCATTCCATTAATGACGCAAAGATCATCTGCAAACTGAGCGATTTGAGGCAGCAATTCCGAAATCCAAAGACCACTTTGCCCATGCTGATTGAATTTAAAAACAGACCCGGGATGTTCTTTCTTTCCCGTTTGTGGCTTGTAATCAAATGTATCCAGTTGAGCCGGCCCGCCACTCATACACAGAAAAATGACTCGCTTAGCACGAGCAGGCAGCACCGGTGCCCGCGTGGCTAAGCCATTGGGGCGGGCTGCCATCGCAGCTTGTTCTCCAAACAAACCTTTGAGGGCCAGATAACCAAAGCCACAAGAGGTCGCCTGTAACATTTGGCGTCGAGTATTTTGTGTGAAATAATCCATTTGATTCAATCAATATAACGAAATTCGTTGGTGGAAAGTAAAGCTTGGCACAAGCTGGCCCAGGCTTTGGTCTCGGATTTTGTGTCGGACTTCGTAAACCGTATTAAATCCAAAGCCTGCTGAAGTTCTTCCGGGGTTGGCTTGCGGTTCAAAGCCGTGAGGTAAGCAAATTGAATCCGTGCATTTTCATTCGAAGAGGTTTCGGTGACTCGTTGTGCAAAAAAGCCGGCTTGCTCAGTTACAAAAGGGCTGTTGTACAAATGCAATGCCTGACTGGGGATTGTGCTGATGTCGCGTTTTCCGGTGACGCTCGTAAAATCGGGCAGATTAAAATCTACCAGTGTTGGAGGAAGCGAACTGCGAAGATAACATAAATAGACGCTGCGTTTGTTGCTGGGTTGGTGCAGGCTGCCTGCCAAATTTATTAATATGGGACGATGCCGAACAAGCGACCCTTCGCCTGGCTGAAGATCTAACTGACCACTGGCTTGCAACATGCTGTCCCGCAACGCTTCCGCATTCAAACGACGGCGGCTGTGTCGAGTCAGCAGAATGTTTTGCGAATCAGATCTGATAAGGTCTGCTGTGGCTTGGCTATCCAGTTGGTACGTCCGGCTTAGCACGATAGTACGAATCAATTGTTTGGTGGACCAACCTTCTTTGACAAATTGTGTTGCCAGATGATCGAGCAGTTGCGGATGTGACGGGCGTTCACCGTAAACTCCAAAGTCATCGGGAGTACGCACGATTCCAGCACCAAACAGATGCAGCCAGATTCGATTGACCATCACTCGCGATGTGAGTGGATGCTTTGCTTGCGTGATCCACTGTGCCAATTGCAGGCGACCGCTTTGTGCCGGGTTAACATCAATCGATTTTGGCAACCCCACTGCACAGGCTGAAAGAAATCCACGAGGCACAACCTCTCCCAGCTTCTTGGCGTCCCCTTTAATGTTGACTTTGCAGTCAGCAGGTTTTTTGATATCGCGTACTCCCATGGCTAAAGGAGTCCCTGGTTCCCACTTCGATTTAGGGATTGGTTTGGGGATACCGGTCGCTGATTCAATAACCAATACCGTTTCAACAAAGCCTTCAGGCGGTAAAACCTTCGGCGTTGCATTGAGGACATGTAAGTCGGTTTTTGGAGCAGTCAGTTTTTCGTAGCCTGCCATTCCCCACATTGTTTCTGTACTGGTAAACATGCCAGCCAAAGCGTAGTAGTCTCGTGTTGGGATCGGGTCAAATTTGTGATCGTGGCAGCGAGCACAAGCAACGCTAATTCCCATAATGCCTGTGCCAATGACATCGATCTGGTCAGCAACGATATCCATATGGAAATTTTCGTTCATCGCTTTGGCAGGCTTGGATGCAAGTGCCAAAAAGCCGGTGGCAACCAAATGGCGATCGTGTTCTTCCGGAGAATCGCTGGGGAGCAAGTCGCCTGCGAGTTGTTCGTGGAGGAATTGATCGTAAGGCACATCTTTATTGAACGCATCAATCACATAGTCACGATATCGCCAGGCATGGGGANAGGTCGGATTCCGTCCCAAACCATCGTTGCCATTCGATTCGCCATACCGAGCAACATCAAGCCAGTGACGCCCCCAGTGTTCTCCGTATTGTGCAGAGGCCAGTAATTGATCGACAACTTTTTCTGTTGCCAAATCCCCATGCTGTGAAAAGTCCTTGACAAACAGATCGATTTGTTTCTTCGTTGGAGCAAGGCCTGTCAAATCGTAATAAAGCCTGCGAAGCAATACCGCAGGCGGTGCGCTTACATTAGGAGACAGGCCACTTGCTTCCATTTTTGCCAGGACAAATAAATCAATCGGCTGGCTCGACCAATTGGTCCGTTTCACTTGAGGTACTTTTGGATTCTTGATCGGCTGAAATGACCACAACGCATTTTCTGCATTTTCAGTTACTTTTTTTACGACTTCGCCATCAGGTAGATTCACCTTGTCTACCCGTGGATCAGGTGCTCCCATTTTTATCCACTCAATAAAATTATTAACAACCGCCTCGGGAAGCGGTTTTTCTGGAGGCATCTCAACGCCATCATGTTTCAATGCTTGAATTAGCAGGCTCTGTGCAGCATCCCCAGTAATAAACGATGGGCCAGATTCTCCGCCCTTGATCATTCCCTGACGAGAATCAAGTAACAGCTTTCCGCCTAACTCTTTTGAGCTGGCTGAGTGACACGAGTAACAGTGCTCGACCAAAACCGGACGGATTTTATTCTCGAAAAATGTACGCTGGTTCGAATCTAATTTTGCAGCCGCTTTCTTCTCCTCAGCACGAACCGAAGCAGGCAGCGTCAGTAACAATACACCGACCAGTAGCAACGCACTGAGCAAGGCAGGCAAACGCAAATTTTTATGAGGGAGTATAATCAACAACTTGGATGGATTCATGATTGTGGGGAAATCAATGGAATGACTTTGAGGATGGTATTAATACTGATCAAAAAACTAATACCGATCAGAAAAAACGACGCAGGCAAAGATGAATCAGTGTATATCCATTTGTCGGCATATGCAACGGAAATCCCTTAGTCCAGTTATAAAGGGAATCTCAGAAATTGGTTCTCCTCCTTACGAAGGGGGNGTTAGAGGGGGTTTTGAACCTATGTGTTATGTTTAAACTACCGAAAACCTAGTCAACGTGCCGATTGAAAACATTGTCCTTGCAAATAGGATCTATGTGTCCTATTGTTGGCAGCCACTGGAAAAATCGACTTGGCACTCCTCAAAATAGACCGGATCAGTACGATGAAATCAATATGGTTTGCAACCTCAGGAATCTCAATATTTACTTTGTGTATGACAGTTGCCTTGTGCGAGGAGTTGCCCAAAGCGAATAGTAACACATCCGCCGCTGTTCATTCTGATGATGAAGACAGTCCTTTGAGCGTGGATGATGCTCGTAATCGTGCAAAATTGTTGCATAAGATTTATACGATCACGTTAGATGTCATGCATGATCGATATTTTCATGGCGATCGAGCAATCGTGCCTGCTCGGGCAATGGAAGACGTGTTCGCTGAAATTCAGCTCAAAGAAAATATTGAGTCCCGCTGGATTTCCGTCAACATGAAAGCCATGAGTGTGAATCATAAGCCTGAAACCGAATTCGAAAAGTTGGCAGCCAAGGAAATAGCCAAAGGCAAACGCGAAGTAGAAACGATTGCAGGGGGATTTTATCGCCGAGTCGGAGCGATCCCTCTTGGTGCCAACTGCACCGGATGCCATGGCGGATTATTCTCTGCCCAATCCAACACCCCCAAGTTTGCCGGACTAGTCATCAGCATTCCAATTCAAGAAGACACCACACCGCTGACAAAAAAGAAGTCAGACCGTAGGCCGTAGGCTGGGTTAGTTTTTACGTAATCCCAGCAATACGATTTCTATGTTGAAAGATGCCGGAAAAGATACCGGGTGCCCTGCTCGAATCGCGAAGCAGGGGGAACGGTTTTTTATAGCCAATAGCTGTATTCGAGAACCTCTAATATTCAATTAATAGAGATTCCCCACAATCTATCTACTTGTCTGTTAATGCTTTCACAGCAGCTGAAATCCCCGCAGGGTCGAGTCCCTGGTAACCCATTTGTTGCCACAGTCCGCCGGAACCTTCTTTGTTGGTGCCGATGTTGTTGTAGCTCCCTTTGAATCCGTNTTTGAGCAATTCTGAACCGAAGCGGCTACCCAGCCCGGTTGCCACATTGAAACCTTCTGCAACCAGAACAAGCGGTGCTTGAGCCAGTTTCTTCATCATTTCTTCGTCGTACACATTCAATGTTGCTTTGTTAATCAGGCCAACATCGAGTCCCGATTCTTTCAATGAAATTACTGCATCCAGAGACCGATAAAGTGTTTCGCCGAATGAAACAATGTAACCAGCGGTCCCTTCGCGAACGATGTCATCTTTGCCTACAACAAATTTGTAGCCTTCTCCAAATAGTTCGTTGTCATTTTCATCAAGAATATCAGGCACAGCTGATCGAGTTGAGAACATGAATCGAAGCCCCGGTTCATTAAAGATCTGATTCAGGCAAGACTTGAACTGATGCTGATCGGCTGGGAAGTACAAGCGGGTTGTATCTTTTCCGCCATCAGGAAGACCGTTGGCTGCAAAGAAGTTGTTCAAACCGAAGTGGCAGGTGTTATCAGCCATGTCATCACAGCCAGCGTGTGAGAAGTGAGCCAGCACATTCGATTTGTTTAATCGAGCCATCGTAATTTCGGAAATCAACATTTCCAGGAACGCAGAGAATGTTCCGTAAAGTCCTTGTTTGCCTTGTTCAAAACCGAACCCGGCGGCTGCGGAAAAGTTGCCTCGCTCCATAATACCGGCTCGAACAAATACTTCCGGGTGTTCTTTGCGGATCTGATCCAAGCCACAAGAACCTTCCAGGTCGTTATCGAATACGCGGACGCTGGCAACGCGTTCTTCTTCGGAAAGTGCTCCAATAATTTCGTTCACATACTTGCCAAACAAACTACGATTCTTTCCAGCACCACGTGAACCGCGGTACTCTAAACCGCCAGAAAGTTTTTCGACACCTTCCAGGTAAGACACGGCATCTTTGCGGCCTCGTTTTGAAAGATAGGCAATTGCTGTTGCTGTTTTGATGACATCGTGCCCGTGATTCGAACCTTCGAGTCCATCAATCCCGACGCAGATTTTACGTTTGTTGATCAACGCAATCGGTCCGCTTGTGGTTACCGCTTTGCACATCCGTTGGTACAAGCTGTCAACGTCTTCGCCATCACCAACATCGGTCGCTAAGCCATGTCCTTCGAGTGTTTTTGTTACATCGAAACCGGGCATGTAATCTGAAGGGAAGCCAGCAATCGTGACGTCGTTGTCGTCGATAACCAATTTGATATTAACGTTCTGTGCGACTGTAAACCGAGCAGCCTCAGCATCGTTTCCTTCCATTTGAGATCCATCAGATCCAAACAGGAAAACAGTTTTTTCCGGATGAGCCAATGCAACGCCATTCACGAAGGGCCACATATGTCCGAGTCGTCCAGAAGAAAACTTGACCCCGGGAGTGAAATCTCTCTCGGGATGTCCTGGCAAATGGGCATTGAATTCGCGGTAATGAAGCAACCGCTCAGCATCGAGGTTTCCTTCGATCACAGCCATCAAATACTGTGTCGCGACCCGGTGACCAGCTTCATCAAAGAAAATTGGTAGGATCGAATCGTTGCCAGCTTGCTGATCGTGCAGCATAAAACAGTAAGCAATCATCACTTCAGGAACGGTATCGTAAGGTCCACCCGTGTGACCGCCTAAGCCTTTGGCATCTGCAATCGCGGTGAAGAAAACGATGACATCTCTGCAAAAGTCAATATTGGCCAGCAACGTTTTTTTCTGATCAGCAGTCAATTCGCCAGCAGTTGGATCCAGCGGCAAAGGGGTAAATTCATTGAAATCAATTGGAAAAACATCTGTAGAAGCTGACATTCTCATTCTCTTTCTTGGTTGACTATCCTCAATCTGTATTCGTCGGTTAACCCGAAATGTATATCGATTGCCTTAATTGGCAATAGTTTTGTGTGGTATTCCTCGATCATTCGGCACGAATTGTGAGACTTCACGTCCGAATTCAATTAGTCCACAGTGCAGGTAGGACCAGTCAAGGTTGACCATGTTATAGCGAGATTACACAAGAATTTCAAAGCGACCCGATAATTGCACTTTCGCTAGCGGAGAGACCGATGCATCAGTCTGTTTCTATGTAATGCTTGACCAGTTACTAAGCTCTTCGTTCTAATTAACAGAAATGACGAGTATTAGCAGGATTGGTCTTTCTCGGATAATGAATTTAACAACCCCAACAATCTATTTTGAAAAGTAAACTCTATGCCATTTCGTATTTCCATAAAACATCCATCAATGTACGGCAAGCTGATCATTGTGATCACTTTGGTTGCGACGACTGGTTCAAGTGCATCGGCTCAGCAAAACTCGCTACGCTACAAGAAACATGATGCACGGTATTATCAATTAACTGCCCGGGCGAGCGAGATTGATTCACGTGCTCGTGAATATCCTGAAATCGGTTTTGTGTTCGAAGCCGGCGGTAAAGTCCAGGATCTTGAACATGCAGCTGTTGATACTCGTGTCAAACCGCGAGGCAAGTTGGTCATCTGGATGATGAATTACAACGAACGCTTGTTTGATCGTCTGGCCAGTTACGGTTTGTATAGCATTCAAGTGCATTATGCGAATCGCTGGTTTTCGAAAGTTTGTCGTGAAAACCCTGTCGGCGAAACATGCAGAGGCAACGTGCGATTAGAAGCAGCGACCGGAATTGATGTCAGCGATCAGGTTGCAATTGCCAGAACAGATTCGATGCAAGTTCGAGCATTGCAATTTGTGAAATGGCTAGCCAAAGAAAACCCGCAAGGAAACTGGAGTTACTTCCTTACTGAAGATGGCAACGATTTACGCTGGGAAGATGTCATCATGGCGGGTAGTTCTCACGGTTCAACCACGTCTGCACGATTTGCAGTGCATCAGAAGGTGAGCCGCGTTGTTATGTTTTGTGGTCCACGAGATCAATTGCAAAACTGGCAAAGCCTGCCTTGCGCCACTCCTTCCAATCGATTCTTCGGTTTCTCTCACGTGCTTGATGGAGGTTGGTCCGCAGATCATTATTGTCGTTCCTGGCAACTACTTGGACTTCATGAACACGG
Source organism: Planctomycetaceae bacterium (assembly GCA_016765335.1). GTDB lineage: Bacteria > Planctomycetota > Planctomycetia > Planctomycetales > Planctomycetaceae > Rubinisphaera. The sequence goes on along the minus strand of JAESQE010000271.1, from coordinate 462 downwards.
CCCGATTGTCGATGTGGATAAATCCAGAGCACCTTTCAAAAATTCGCGTCGATTGATTACACAATTCGATGTTGGTGGCAACGACAAACGTGCCCATTCAAGCGTCGTGCCCGGCGGAGCAGCAGGAAAAGATGCACGAGGCAACTTCATTCACGAATCCGTCTGGAAATACCTCTTCACGCACCCGGTAGAAAAATCAGGCAAACCAACCCCGGTTGATCCTGAATGCTTGATCGATCAACGTGGTGCATTAAAGAAAAAGTGAGTCGTGTCTATGTAGTCTTATAAAAATTGGGTGGCTGGGGACAGGTTGTGTAATCGACTTCGATTACAAAAATAATCCCCAACAACCTGCCCCAAAACATGAAGATTTGCATGTCAGGTTGAGAACGTCACTTTGCCGTGGGGATTGAAGTGGACTGATTGGGTTATCCATTCGAGTGGCGGCTTGGGCGATGCTTC
>JAESQE010000270.1 GCA_016765335.1 Planctomycetaceae bacterium | reverse complement strand
CCCCCTCTCACTCCCCCTTCGTAAGGGGGAGAACCAATTAATAGAGGTTCCCTAATAAGTCTTCGGTTGCTGGTTTTTCCTCTTTGCCGCTATACTTGCTGCTCAAGAGTAACGGAACCGAAGGAGAACCAGGGATGGATAAATTAGTCATACAGGGAGGACTACCTTTACAAGGGAGTGTGCAGATCTCTGGTGCAAAAAATGCAGCCTTGCCGATCATGGCTGCCTGCCTGGCGATTCCTGGTAAAACATTGCTGCGAAGTATTCCGGAACTGCGTGACATCACCAGCATGACGGGGTTGCTTGCTCAATTGGGAATGTCTGTCTCCCAGGGCAAAGCTGGAGAATGGCTGCTGGAATCAACCGATTCCCAGCACTCGGTTGCAGACTACGAGCTGGTTCGAAAAATGCGTGCCAGTGTTTGCGTGCTGGGGCCGCTGCTTGCCAGCCGAGGCGAGGCCTGCGTATCACTTCCTGGAGGATGCAACATCGGTCATCGTCCGATCGATTTGCATTTGAAGGGATTGGCAGCCTTGGGTGCGGAAATCGAAATACAATCTGGCTATGTGATTGCAAAGGCTGCGAAGCTGAAAGGGGCACGCATTTTTCTCGGTGGAGCCATGGGAAGCACCGTCACCGGAACCTGCAACATTATGTCCGCAGCTGTACTGGCAAGCGGAACAACCGTTATCGAATCTGCTGCCTGCGAGCCGGAGGTGGTTGATCTGGGAAACTTCTTACAAGCTTGTGGAGCAAAAATTGAAGGCCTGGGGACTCCGTGCATCACTATTGATGGAGTGGATAATTTAAGTCCAACCGAATATGAAATTATCCCGGATCGAATCGAAGCAGCCACATGGATAATAGCAGCTGCAATAACGCGGGGAGATGTCACCCTGGAAAATGTCGTCCCTGAGCATCTTTCTGCTTTTCTCGATAAACTGACTTCGCTGGGAGTTCATTGCCAGGTCGGTACAGATTCAATTCGAGTTTCTGGCGTGAAGAAAATTCTGGCAGGAGATATTGTTTCGCTGGCCTATCCCGGTATTCCGACCGACACCCAGGCTCAACTGACGGCGCTATTATGTTTGGCCGATGGGACAAGCATTGTGACGGACCGCGTTTTTCCAGAAAGGTTTATGTACGCTTCGGAACTGGTTCGCATGGGGGCTAAAATTCGCCGGGAAGCAAACAGCGTCATTATCCAGGGAGTCAACAAGCTCAGCGGTGCCAACGTGATGGCTTCCGATTTACGCGCCAGCGCAGCTTTGGTCATCGCAGCATTAGCGGCTGAAGGGGAAACAACGATTCGCAGAATCTATCATCTCGATCGCGGCTACGAAAACCTAACCGGGAAATTGACTGCCTTAGGGGCGAATGTGCAACGCGTGTCTGAAAGTTCTCGCAAAACGACCCATTCAATCCCGCAGCCACATTGGCAGCAAGCCTTGTTGGCAAAGACACCTCTCGATAATTAACTGCCAGTTCACTGTTGCAGATTGTCGCGAGGGTGGCATGTCATTTGAATATTTCAAGTCACAATGCTTCGAATTGCAAATAGTTGGAGTTCACGCTTTAGCGTGCTTTGTCCCCCGCCTTAGCAGGGGGGATGATTTAGCATTTTCGATTTATCAGAAACGGCCTGAAGGCATTCTCCAACCGCTGCACGCTAAAGCGTGAGCGTGAACTCCAACTGATTCTGATGATAATCGCGGTATCAAATCAGTACACCTACTGTAGCATCTACCGCTAAATAACAGACAGTTTGACCAGTTCTAAATTTTATTTCCTAGTGTATTGCCCAGCGTAGTCGGTATCAAATAGGAAGAAATAAAATTAACCACCGAGACGCAGAGATCACAGAGAAATTTCAGGGAATTCTTATTTCACGACAATGCGAAACCATAAATCTCTAGAGTTACATTGATTGATAAATTGCTGTTTTTTGACTCGGTGTTCTCTGTGTCTCTGTGGTAAAATAAAATCTATCCGTTTAATTTGTTCCCAATCGGGCCATCAAAATCCCCTACCCAAATGACTGACCTTTTACGCTAGTTGGACTACTACGGCTAACCCCAGCCTACCGCCTTGCTTTTCATACCTGCCCGAAATGCGATTTCTGAACTGAACTCAAACGGGAGGAGGCCAACGCGTGAAGTTGCCTTCTGGCATCACTCGCGAGGCGTCATGTTGCAATTATGCAACACCTGTATTGCAATCGCATCAGCAATTTGTGCTTGCTCAGTAAGATTCCACACACCTCTCCCACAGGGCAAAAGATCGCACAAAACCCTTGTTTTGTAGTAGATATAAAATTCCAGCGGACCAGTTCGTTCAATTCATCCTGCGGATTTCTCTGTGTTGGCATCCCATTTGTTAAGAAGTCCTAACAGTAAAAAGAACAGCACAATATTTGATAAGTTTGCAATCACAACTTTGTTACGATTGCACAGGCACTAAAACATAAAGGCAGGCTCTATGATTGCACATGCCCCGAGCGGAACTTCTCCTTCTTCGAAAGTTGAAGGAATGAAGATTCGCAGAGTATTTTCAGAGATGGCGACCGCGTTCGATCATGATGCCCCTTTGCTGCTGGTTGGCGAAACGGGCGTTGGCAAAACGTTTCTTTCTCAGTTGCTGCATCAACAGACAGCGACTGAAACAGCTTGCTTTCTTTCACTGAACTGTGGTACTTTAACCAACGAGCAAATCGACCAGCAATTGTTTTCTCGCATCAATAGTCCAGTCGACAAACCGGACAAATCTCGCATTGCTCCAGGCAGCAGGGCAGATTTACCAACGATATTTATTCAAGAAATCGAAACTCTCTCTTGGAAGCATCAATTAAAATTACTGAATTTGATCGACTTTCAAGATCCGCTAAAAACCTGCAACGATGCAGATAATTCGCCTCGATTCCGTATGATTGTCAATTGCCAAAAAGATTTGCAGATGATCGTCAAACAGGGTGATTTTCGGGCAGATTTGTATTATCACCTCAATGCTCATTGCTTCGAAATCCCGCCATTACGAGATCGGCTGGATGAAATCACCGGGCTAACCAGGAATTTTGTTCGGCATTATTCTCAACAGTACAGCAGACGCATTGATCGCATTGAAGACTCTTTAATTCGACGATTAATGGATCATGCCTGGCCAGGAAATGTACGCGAACTCAAACACGTCATCGCCAGAGCGGTCATGTACTGCGACTCAAGAGTGTTGAATGAATCGCATCTTCCAGAATCGGTGTTGCCAACAGAGGCTTCTCGTCTCCCGGTTGAAAAACCGCGTATGACACCAATGCTTGGAAATAATTATGATTTGACTGATGGGCTTTCTTTGGAAACACAACTTGCCAACATGGAACGCCAATTGATCCAACAATCGCTGGTACAGAACCAGCAAAACCGTACAGACGCTGCCCGTGAACTCGGCGTGAGCAGAGTCACGCTGTACAACAAAATGAAAAAACTCGGCTTGGAAACACAGAAATCGATGGTTTGAAACCCAACAATCAAAGCGGGATTCCCAAAGTAGGGTGCGGTGCTTGCTCCCACCTTCGAGTGCCTGTTGATTCTCTCAAGCACCAAAACGCTGGGTGAACCTGTCGGCCATCAATTATCCGAGCATGTCTTCGAGAACTTTTTTTGGAGCCGGGGCGTATTTGAGGGGAGACATCGAATAGGAAGCTCGGCCCTGGGAGAGGCTGCGAACTTGTGTCGAATAGCCAAACATATTGGCGAGTGGTGCCTCGGCTCCGATGACTGTTAAGTGACCGCGTTGTTCCTGACCGAAAATCGAAGCATGTCGCATTTGCAGGTCGGCTTGGATGTTGCCCAGAAATTCATCCGGGCAGACAACTTCCAGCTTCATGATTGGTTCGAGCAACACGATGTTTTCTGCAGAAAGAGCGGATTCGAAAGCACGGTCTAAAGCGGCGTTCAATGCAATTTCGTCTGTCTCTCCCGGTTTGTAATCAACATGAGTGACGGTCAATCGCAAGCCCATTAAAGGGTATCCATAGTAGCCGACAGCACCAATAAGTTGGCTGCCAGATTCGTCAAGCACTTTGCGAAGTTCCAGTGGCAAAGCATCTGGCTTGAGTTTGTTGGCGTATTCAACCGGTTGCTCTGAAGGTAACGAGGTCAGCTCAATCGAGACAGCTGCAAAGCGGTTGCCGTTGGGGGTGGTTTGATTGAACTCCCCGGTCCCGCTTACGTTTTTAGAGATCGTTTCTCGGTAACTGACACGTGGCTTGTGGACTTTCACATTCAGCTTAAAATCGCGTTGGATTCGATCCTTAATAACTTCCAGATGTAATTCGCCCATGCCGCTGATGATCTGCTGACCGGTCTCTTCACTGGTCACACAGTGGAAAGTTGGATCTTGTTTTTCGAGCCGGGCAAGTACTTCGTTTAATTTTTTTCGTTCGGCGTTTGTATCCGGTTCGACTGCCATCGAAATGACGGTTTCGGGGAACGTGATCGCTTCCAAGGCAATGATATGCCTTTGGTCACACAACGTATCTCCGGTTGCAGAATTTTTGAGGCCCACAACGCCTGCGATTTCTCCGGGACCGATCGACTCGGCTTCGATCTTTTCTTTGGAGTCTGCCTGAATATGCCAGATTTGGTTGATCAACTCTTTTTTGTTGGTTCGAGGATTCAAAACACGCGAACCGCTTTTGAGGACTCCAGAATAAACTCGCACAAAATACAAATCGGCATGTTGCTCGGCGACAATTTTGAAAACCAGTCCGCAAAACGGTTCATCAGCACTGGGGCGACGACTGACAATCTGCGGCTTTTTAGGGTGCATGTTGTCACCGGTAACCGGCGGGCGATCCAGCGGGCTAGGCAGGTAGTGGCTCACGCCATCGAGTACTGGTTGCACGCCGATATAACTTAGGGAAGAGCCAGCAAAGGTTGGTTGGATTTCGCGATTTAAGGTTCCAATTCTTAACGCAGGAATAATCTGCTCGGCTGTGATAGGACCGCCTTCCAGGTAGGTGTTCATCAATTCGTCATCGAACTCGGCAGCGACTTCGATCAATTCCAGGCGAGAAATTTCTGCCAGGTCTTGCAGGTCTTCAGGAATTTCTTCCTCGCGAATTTTTTCGCCTCGGGATTCTGCATCAAAGTACAGAGCTTTCATCGAAAGTAGATCGATGATACCGCGGAATGGGTCCGGATTATGGGCAGGCCCGGAACCAATCGGGAGTGTGACCGGGATTGGCTTGGCGTGCAGGCGTTCGCGCATCTGTTTTAATGTGCGATCAAAGTCGGAACCGATGCGATCCATTTTATTGATAAAACAAATCCGAGGCACAGCGTAATGATCGGCTTGTCGCCAGACAGTTTCGCTTTGAGCTTCAACCCCTTCGACTGCACTGAAAATAACAACGGCACCATCAAGCACTCGCAGCGAACGTTCGACCTCAGCCGTGAAATCGACATGCCCAGGGGTATCAATAATGTTGATGGTTTTATCTTTCCAGGAGCAAGTAATTGCAGCGGAATAGATGGTGATGCCTCGTTCGGATTCGGCGGGATCGAAGTCGGTCGTTGTCGTGCCATCGTCGACATTACCCATGCGATGTGAAGCGCCAGAGTAGAACAGGATTCTCTCGGTGGTCGTGGTTTTCCCGGCATCAATATGTGCGATGATGCCTATATTGCGGTAATTTTCGAGTTGTTTGNCCATGGTGTTAACTGACTTGTATTGTTCGCTGGTCGAGGCAGAATCTGGATAAACATGAATAATCTGCCGATACGCATGCTATACTGGATGGACGCTGTTGGGTAGATGCTGTGGGTCAAATCGACTCCAAATCGGCATTAAAAACACAGAATGTCTATGCTGTCGGCTGGATTTGACACCTCTGATTAGCAGGAATCATAGGGATGTTACGTGCCACTGTGTAGTCTAAACGATGCGTTTCGCCTCGTTACACAAGCCTTGGAAACTGATTGAGCCAGACTTCGAATATCTGTACTCAAATATGAGAAAAGAGAATCCCGAATGAGCAACAAACTTTCGCTGACGATGCTGGCTGTTGCTTTGTGTGCTGCGACTCTTCCAGGCTGCGGTTCGGGTTCTGAAGAGAAAACTGCGGAATCGAAGTCCCTTTGGTATCAACCAGAAACTGAACCATCATCTGAGGTCGCGGCTGAAAAATCACAAAATGACGTAGCGGAAATGCCTACTCAGCTACTGGAATCAGTCTCGCCACCCGAGGTTGTTAAGCCATTAAAGACAGTTGAAAAGACAGAAGAACGGCCCGAGCCGAAAAAAACGTCTGGGGTAAAATATGGAATCGGTGCGTCGCTGGATGGATTTCGACCGTTTCCTGCTGACGATGCNTGGAATCAGGAGATTTCAAANGCAGAGGTGGATGAAAATTCNGATCGNATTTTGGCNTACATCGGCTTGGATGGTCATCTGCATCCTGATTTTGGTTCCGGGACATGGAACGGCTGTCCGATTGGCATCCCTTATATTGTTGTGCCGGGAGACCAGCCTCGCGTCACGGTTGAATATACAGCTTATGGAGACGAAAGTGATCCTGGACCGTTTCCGATTCCGTTCGAAACCCCTGTCGAAGGTGCTCCGGGGACCGATGGAGATCGGCACGCCATTATTATTGATCGAGACAATTTTGTACTTTACGAGTTGTACCGTGCTTTTCCCAAAAAAGAGGGAGCAAAATGGGAAGCGGACAGCGGTGCGATTTTCAATCTGAAAACAAACACAAAACGCCCCCAGGGTTGGACCAGTGCAGATGCAGCCGGGCTGCCCATTTTTCCGGGACTCGTGCGGTACGATGAAGTCGCGAAGCAAAAGAAAATATCTCATGCGCTGCGGTTTACGTTAGCGAAAACTCGCAGAGCTTATGTCGCGCCTGCAAGTCACTGGGCCAGTTCAGATAACAATCCGCTGTTGCCTCCATTGGGAATGCGAGTTCGGCTCAAAGCAGAGGTCGATATATCAGACTACCCCGCTGAAGCTCAAGTAATTTTGCAAGCCTTAAAACAGTACGGAATGATTTTAGCCGACAACGGTTCGGACTGGTTCATTTCAGGCTGCCCAGATGAACGCTGGGATAACGATATCCTGCGAGCGTTAAGAAAAATCAAAGTGCACCAACTCGAAATCCTGAAAATGGAAAAGATTGTTACACCGTATTCGCCGTGAGGAAATGTAGGAAATGTAGGGTCTGCTGTGCAGACCGATTACGGCTGATCAATATTTCAGGGCCGTGGCGAGCAGGAACCCGTCACATTCGGCATCATAAAAAACAATGTTGGCAAGCAAACACGGTCTGCACAGCAGACCCTACGAAGCTTCACATTGTTATGTGATGAACTTTTGCGTTAAGGACCATTGTTCTTCTCGAATATTCCAAACACTAGATTCGTCTTTTGGTGCCAGGGGTAAATTATTCTTATGGCTATGCACTTTTAGGCTGGTCATTAGCTGCCGGTCAATGTTGACGTATCCGCGATAGGTCAAGGCAACCTTGCCATTGGATTGTTGAACATCCTTATCTGTTATCCATTTCTCGTGAGTCGTTTTGTTGTCTGCAATGGTACCGGTCGGATCTGTAACTGCGTCGGTATCTATTGAATAGATGTAGAGCGTTCCGTAGCGGGGGATCGACAGCACGCATTGCCAAACAGTGGGCGCGACGCAAACACGCACAATTGGATCTTCGCCGTGCGAACTTTCTGGGACGCGAGGCGAGATTGCCCCGATGGGTGTCGGGGCATTTGTTGACGGGACGATGGAGTCTAGCGATTTATCAGGTGAGAGGTGACACCATGTCATGAGAGGTTATGCTAGCCGTATTAACGCATGAGGTCACCGGGTCGCGGCGAGCACTTTGATTTCAAAAAGCCGCGCGACCCGCGAC
>JAESQE010000269.1 GCA_016765335.1 Planctomycetaceae bacterium | reverse complement strand
TTGGTGAAATCTTGAATCGCACAGCCTTCTTTGAGGAATTCCGGGTTGGAGGCGACATGCACATCACGACCCAACTTTTCCTTCAACAGCTCAAACACTTTGCGATTTGTTCCCACTGGAACAGTACTTTTACAAATGACAATTGCATCTTTAGAAAGGTGCGGGGCAACCGAAGTACTTGCTGCCCAAATCCCTGAAAGATCAGCAGAGCCATCATCATCCATCGGCGTCCCAACAGCCAAAAACACACATTGAGCATCGGGAACACAATCAGCCACATCGGTCGTGAATTTCAACCGGCCCGCAGCGAAATTTCGCTTGACCAGTTCGGTCAAACCAGGTTCATAAATCGGGATTTCCCCCTGTAATAAACCTTTCACTTTCTCTTCATTAATGTCGACACAGGTGACATCGTTTCCGCTTTCAGCAAAACAGGTGCCTGTTACTAATCCAACATAACCTGTCCCGATAATAACAATCTTCATTTTTTGTCTTTCTACGACTACCTATAAACTGCAATGTTTCTTATTTAGACAATCTCTATTAATTCACTTGGGGCACAGACATTCTGTGTCTGTTTCGTTTGACCATGCCTTAATTCAAAGCAGACAAGAATGTCTACCCTCCGCCCGCAATGTCTTTTGAAATATTAAGAGGTCCCGTTTATTGTTTCTGGAAATAGTATCTAAAAACAAGTCTGATCCAACAGTTCAATCCCGCTTTGAAAGATGTTAGAACCAGATACAAAATACGTAACCCGAACAGCCCTTACAGCCGGAATAACCAAAAAGAAAAAACTCACCAATCCTCAACAGATTGCCAAGCACGCTTGCTCTGCTACAACAATCGCAAGTTACTCTGATTTAAGTGCGTCACCATATTGCTGCTGATAATACTGTTGATACTCTCCACTAAGAATCCGATCCACCCAGCTGCCGTGGTCGAGATACCATGCACCGTTTCTTCAAGTCCCTGTTCAAAGTTCACCTGCACGGACCAACCTAGCTCCTGCTCAGCTTTTCGACAATCGATCGCGTACCGCAAATCGTGACCGGGCCGGTCTTTTACATATTTGATCAGTGAATCTGGCTTGCCTAGTTTTTCAAGAAGCAACTCGGTCAGCCGAATGTTCTGCAATTCGCATCGACCCCCCAAATTGTAAACTTCCCCAGGCTCGCCCTGCCAAAGTGCCAGGGCCACTCCCCGACAATGATCCATGACATGAATCCAATCTCGCACGTTCTTCCCATCGCCATAAACCGGCAAAGGTTGATCATTCCTGGCGTTGGCAATAAACAGCGGAATCAGTTTTTCAGGAAACTGATACGGTCCATAATTATTAGAACACCGCGTAATAATTCCCGGGAAATCGAAAGTATGACAATAACTGCGAACCAACAAATCAGCCGCAGCTTTTGATGCAGAATAAGGACTGTTCGGCGCCAAAGGCGTCTGCTCAGTAAAAAAGCCTTCGTCTCCTAACGATCCATAAACCTCATCAGTTGAAACCTGCACAAACCTGGCGACTTTCGCCTGGCGAGCTGCATCAAGAAGAACTTGAGTCCCTACGATATTCGTCTGCACAAATGGCGTAGAATCAAGAATACTGCGATCAACATGCGACTCGGCTGCAAAATGAACAACCGCATCAATTTGGTGCTCCTTCAGTATTTTTGCGAGTAAATCGGCATCCGCAATATCTCCTTTGACAAAGTGATAACGAGTTTCGTTTTCCACTTCGGTCAAGTTTTCCAAATTGCCCGCGTATGTCAGTTTGTCGAGATTCACAAGCGATTGGAATCGACTGCTGAAAAACTCATCACCAAACAGCAGGCGAATAAAATTGGAGCCAATAAACCCGCAGCCACCGGTGACCAGGAGATTCAGTTTTTGATTCAATAATGTCATAATGATAAAGTTACTCGGCCTAATACGGAAACAAACAAGTAATGTAAACGAATCGATAAGCAATGCTCAAACCAAAAATTCTAGCGAGAACCTGCTTCTTATGGAAACCTCTAAAAGTTTAGAATTCCAGAGCTACTTAAAAACCCCTCTCCCTCTCCCTCCCCCTTCGTAAGGAAGGGGGAGGGAATCAATTCCCAGAGGTTTTCTTTTTACCATAAACGCGGATTTGATCGTAATTTCCTGGATCATCGAAAGAGCCAATACCAACGGTTCCCCACTGAAACGTTTTATCTTCAGCTGTCATGATTGGCTTGGTCATGTCGTCAAAGTAAATTTCAATCTTTCCCGTCTTTACTTTTCGAACGACCCGTGCATGATGCCATTTGTCATCCCAATCTGTCCCCCGGGTCGTGGTCAAAGAAATCTTCTTTCGAGGCGAACCATTAACAATAAATATCTGATTCGCATGATCATCCATTTTTTTTCCAAAATGAACGTAGTAAAAATGCGATTCATCCTGATATCCAAAAAACAGACATAACGATCGATGCCCATATTCAGGAGATGTCGATTGCAACTTCACATCCAGAATGGTATCGCTGAGCACAACGTCTTTGAGCATCGACCGATTATAGGGCGAGCGAACTGGTGGCTCGTAATTACTCTTCTTTTTGATTAATGAATAAACCGCATTCCCATCCTGCGACTGAAGCTCCCAGGCGGATGAATCGGTGGGTTGCCAGTGATTAGCATTTCCAGACTCAAAATTTTCACTGAACACCAAGGAGAGTCCCTGCATCATTTTGACAGCAGTCTCCTCGGCAACAGTCTCCTCGGCAACTGTCTCTTCAGCAATAGTGACATGAAACGAGCAGAGTATTCCTGCACAAAAGATTCCGGCAAATAATAATCGAACAGGCATTACACAGGCTCCCTCAGCGATATTTTGATTCAACTGATGCAGTAAACAAACAGCAACGTGCAGATTAATTTAACCAACACGCAACACGATCACAATATTGAACCAGCTGTTTTCGTAAAAGACAAACGAGGCTCGCAATGCCTCCATGAGGATTCAATGGGCAGCTAGCTGATAATCGAAGCGACTGGCAAATGGTCATCTTTTTGCATACTTACCAGCCAGAAATCGTTAATCATAAGAAGAAAGCTTGGTTTTTCAGCGAAACAAGCGATTAAGAACGCCGCTAGCCGGACGCACAGCTACCTTATCAACCAAAGTCTGCACCAAAGATTCGTTGATCTTCAAGTCTGCCAATGCTGCACGATACTCCCGATTCATCATCGTGTTCAGCTTTTCCATCCGTTGAGTGATTTGCTTTTTTGCAATCAGCCGGGCCTCATCTGCACGAAGTTGAGCTTCTGCTCGAAACTCCTCCTGCAAGCGGCTGGCAATAATTTCTCCGATGCTCGAATGCAGCTCAATACTGGGTGATCCAATGGTGCCCTGAATTCTCACTTCGCCATGAATTTTATCAATCCCATTCAAAGACCGTTTGAGCAAAGCAACTGGAGAGATCGGCTCAAACCCGAGCTTGCTCAGTTCAGGTTGATCCAATTCCAAATCACCATTAACCAGAAAATGAACATCGGACTGGTTCCAGGTAATCGTCGCATCAATCGTATCACCAACCAATGTCACTTGCACAATCCCCTGCATTTTCTCAGTTACTAATGCCAATTGTATTTTTTCATGATCCGCAATGTTCTGGACCGGGAACTCCAGCGATTCGATTTTACAATTCATAGTACATCGGGGAACATCGCCTGTCAGATCGATGACTCCATTCAGAACCGCACTGCCATGATGCGAAAGCTGAATCTGATACTCCATCGGCTTGCCATATTGCTTCGGGGCATGTGTCACATTTTTCAGAACCCCGCTAAACGGAATCGGCTGCCCCTGACTACTGGCAACACCGCTGACGTGAAATTCACGGATCAAAAAGCTGGGCAAGCGATCCGCCTGATTAAACGAGATCGTGCGTCCGTAACCTCTGACTGGTTCGTAGTCTTGAGAAGCCACATTCGCACATTGCTGAATGAACTGAACCCACTGGGTCACCTGCCCGAATTGGCGACGTATCTCAGGGCCGAGAATCGTCTGTGTCAGTTGTTCAGGATTCACTGGAAGCGATGCAATTTCCGTGCGAAGCTTATTGAAATCACGCGTTTTGGCTGCATCGAGTTGCGCTAAGTCAGACCGGGCAATGTTTGTTAATTGTGAAAACTCTGTCTTGAGCTGCACACCTTGCACAGTCAGCTCATCAACTTCGCGGGCAATTTGAGCAAAGCGACCAAGGTTATCGAGCGGATTCCCTTTCTTTGAAAGCTCGATTTTACGTTTCAGGGCATTGACTCTCTGTTTCGTTTGTTCAGCAAAATCGCGGTAGTCTGCAAAGCGTTTTTTCCATTGCTCTTCTTTAAGATCCGCCATCTGAACGGTTTCAAAATCCTTGGGATTGTAAGGCGATAAAATCTGCGTCAACAAACCCTCCACAAAATTTGCTCCCGACTGCTTACCTGCATCTGCAAGCTGACTGGCTCCCATTTGCAAAGGAATTGACCACGGGGAATTTTGCTTCTCGGATTTTTCTTTGGATAAAGACAATGTTGAATCCGTATTCCAACTGATGCCCGTAATAGATGCTCGATTAACAACGAACTTCTTCCTTAAAAGAGCATTTCGATCAAGCTCAATTTCTACAAGGTCGATTTCTATTGCATTTTCGCCGGCCGTATCACGATCTGCAACTTGTATCCGTTCTATCTTCAATGAAGCGGAAAACAGATCATTCTTGAGTTTATCAATTCCAACTGTTGTGCCCAAACTCGCACCAGCTCCGGTCGTCAAACCAAAACGTAACATAGGATTTAAGCCAAACGTCAACACTGCCCAGAAAATTGCAAGCAGCGTAAACCTCGGCAGCAAATACCCCCAACGAACACGCGAAACCTTCTTGGAAGCAGGTAATGCGTGCGACAATGCAGATCCCTGACCAATCGATATCTCAACTGGCCCACAACGTAGCTGAGAGTTTTTACGATCCTGCTCTGCCTGTTGGTGTGCAGTTTCGGCACAGGATTTCATACTCTGATTTGTATTTTGATTTCTCATGGACTTCCCAATACCTAACCGCAACGAGCCTCAACAATACCAATAAGGAAACCTCTGAAAATTGGCTCTCCCCCTTACGAAGGGGGAGTTAGAGGGGGTTTTGAACAACTTTTTATAATCTAACTGTGCTTAGGAACCTCTGGGATTCAATTTTTACAGGTTCCCATAAAGCGTCTTGTGAGACCTCTGATACATCAGACTGCAGAACGAACTCGCCCTAACCATTCTGCACCAAAAAGCCATTTACTGAGTCTCATTTTTTTCACGCGAGTGCTCACCGCCGGTTCATATTTTTCGACCAGATGCAACGCCACCCGATACAGCGGATAACAAGCCCCGATACCAATCAGCAACGAACCCATCACAATCGTGTTATTAAATTGAGTCCAGGGGACCAGCGGATGATCGTAAAGCCAGGTCCAGAACGGCACCAAAGAAGATTGCGTCAGCACGGCTTCACCAACCCAGTGAGTCACCGGGTCAATCAGCATCGCAACCCACGAGAAAGCAAAGGCACTAAAAAAAACAGCAGGCAAACTAATTCTCAACGAAGAGAAGCTCATCAACAGCACAAATGCCAACAAGTTCCCCTTGGGAACTAAGCCAACAATCATGCCCAATGCAATTCCAACTGCAATTTGCTTATGAGACGACTCCGCAGTCAGCGCACGAATCATCAGCCGTAGTGAACGGACAAAAAACATCCCAGCCCCCTTGTATCAACCCTCAATGTAAGCAACTCGATTTGATATCGTCACAGTAAGTCTCCGTCAAAACTGACAGAACCGCACTGTTTGATACAATCGACACAAAGCTCCCCATTTCACATATCGGATCAGCAGCGGCTAGTCTCTTCCCCTGAAAGATACAAGAGCTTCATTTTGTACGATTTACAATCCAGCAATCGCTAATTCGCAACTTCTCAAGAGCCCATTGGGTGGGTTGCGTAGCAACATCCTCAGCTCTCAACGAATAATCAATGCGAACAATCAGATCAAGATTCCAGAAGTAGGATGCGGTGCTTGCCCCTATCTTCGTGTGCCTGTTGAGCTGGTAGATTGTGAGCCAGGCAATGAAGATTCAAACGAAACAAGTTCGCCATGTAGCGATGATCACTCAGACGATCTGCCTCTAATCCACACTTTAATTCCTTGTTACGCCGTGTTATAAAAAGAAAAAGGGCGATTTCTCCACGGATGACATAGTCATCATAAGCGCCTTCGGGACAGATTGCAGCCCCTGGACGACTCGTGACAATCGCCCGTCGATTGGTCCCTTCCGGTCCCGCCTCCGCCTTGATGACAACTTGCCGAGAATGCGACCAAGTTTTCGCTTGGTATTCACAAGTGTGGAACATTCTCTGCTTTTGATTGGTCTGTTCATATTGCTCTATCGACTTGCATAGTCGTGTTTCGCTGACCTCTTTCAGTTTGGAATTCATCCCCAGGCCAATTAGATATTCCACCTTCAATTCTTCGCACGTCTGATAAATGGATGGCTTGCTGAACCCCGAATCAGCTCGAATCAGAATACGAACATCAGGCCAGTTAGCTCGCAGTTTGGCGACCAGTCGCTGAAGATCATCCTCGATGCCGTGCGTGGGAGTTGCCGATCCCCAAAGCAATTTGAGCATCACAACAGCATCCGTTTCTGCACACGTCCAAACCACAGGCAGGTATTGATACTGATTGTAAAATCCATGAAACAAAGTGAGCTGCTGGCTTCCATAAGTGGGGTCATCAAACGCATCAACATCGAACGTCAACACCGCAGGAGGTTCCTCAAAGGATTCCACGAATTGATCCAGGAAAAGTTCCTCCAGTTGCAACAAAGAGCTCGGCGTGATCGCGTTCTCGAAACGGGAGATTGTGGCCTGAGAAGCCAAATCATTTTCGTCATCGGGAGATCGCCCTGCAATCATTTTGAAAAGAGGATCGCTTCGCAAAGTCTCGTGATCGTTTTGGTCGGGGTAATCAGCCAGAATTCCGTAAATACGAGAACGTGTCATTTCTCCCAATGTATGTTGGACCGAATATTGCCTTCGGGAATCGTGTAAAGCCTCCACGAATTGTTCGGTCAATTGGAGCGTTTCGTCCAACTGCCGAATTGGTAACAGCCCGGCATCCGAACATAACAGCATGTCGGTGAGTTCGATTTCGACGGTCTTTTTGGGAAAGAAATCGAGTGACTTTTTGAAAACAGACTGTCTACTCACTTCGGAGCCTCCTTGTAAAATGCAAAGTGTTATGGTTACATACTTTACATACGCAAAGAGGCTTCATTTCGTTGGACCTCATGCATAATCCGGGCTAGTCCTCTGTGACTGTCTTTTTTCATAGGAGTTTTGTTTTGACTTTCGCAGATCAAATGATAGAACACGCAGGGAGCGTGTATTATGAATACTGATCATTTTGCGAAATATTACACACAATATCCTGCGGGTGTCCGCACTAGCCCTGTTTCTGTTGTTGGTGTTTTTCAGGAATTCAAACCTGAAAGAAACATGGAATCGGGCGAGGCGGTAATTAAACGAGCGGAACTTGAGGTTCCTGAAACAGTTGCAGTAACTGAAACAGACATTTGGGTTATCAACGACAATGAGTGGCAGACCGAAGCGATAAGTGAGCCAGAAAGCGGCTTACAGATCATACAGATATTCCGGCACATTATCGCTCACCGAAGCAATGGAAATGGGAGGTACGTCTAGTGGCAGTTGTTGCAGCCGGTCCTATTTCATTGCCTTTGGAAAATCTAAAAAAGACACTTGCGGCATCAGCGGCATTTCAGGCAGCAGTTGGTGCTGCTAATGCGACCGAGGCCGAATCCAGCATCTATCGGTTCTGGATTCCGGGGCCAACATTAAACAAGGCAATGATTCGCAGTACAGGTGAGGAGGAAGCAGATCGAGTCACTATTGATAGCTGGAAGCGACTGGGACCACTGCGGGTTGTCATTGAATTAGAAACACCTTCTGAGTACCAGAACGGATACGAGGATGCTGGGACGTGGTTCACAAACACAATTGGGGCCATACAGAGCGAGATGCAGGCAATGGCTGTCGGTAATCCTGGTCTCTATTTGAATATTGTACTGGACCCCAAAAACTGGACAGGTTGTTAAGGTATAAAGGCAACCTGTACGAACGGTTTTTGAAAGGGTGATAATGACAAAGAAACGGCGGCCTCATTCCTCGGCATTTAAGGCGAAAGTGGCACTAACAGCGGTGCGTGGGTTGAAAACAATGAGCGAGTTGGCGAGTGATTTTGATGTTCATCCGCAAATGATTGCTCTCTGGAAAAAGAAATTGCTTTCCGAAGCAGAAGAGATTTTTGATCGTCCTGGATCGAAATCAAAGCAGAAGCAAGAGTCGAATTCAGACGAACTTTATCAGCAAATTGGTAAGCTCCAGATGGAACTGGCGTGGCTAAAAAAAAAGAGCAGCCTGTTCGATTGAGTTGAAGCGAACGTTGGTGGAACCACAGCACAAAGTGTTGAGTGTTGTGCGTCAATGTGAGCTATTGGGATTGTCTCGCAGCAGTTTGTATTTCGAGCCGGGTGGTGAAAGCGAAGAGAATTTACGATTGATGCGGATGATCGACGAAGAGTACCTGCGGCGTCCTTTTTGGGGTTCGCGCAAGCTGTCTCTCTGGTTGAAAGATCAGGGAGAAAACGTCAATCGAAAACGAGTTCAACGCTTGATGCGAACGATGGGCATTGAAGCAATTTATCCGAAGCCGAAGACGACAATGCGTGGGGAAGGACATCAAATATATCCTTATTTACTGCGTGAAATGAAGATTGTGCGTTCCGATCAGGTTTGGGCGACGGACATTACCTACATCCCGATGGCGAGCGGTTTCATGTGTTTGGTGGCGGTGATGGACTGGTACAGTCGTCATGTTTTATCGTGGAGATTATCGAATACGATGGAGTCTGAATTTTGCGTGGAAGCGTTGGAAGAGGCATTGAAATATGGCCGTCCGGAAATTTTCAATACGGATCAGGGATCGCAGTTTACCTCGGATCAATTCACGAATGTTTTGAAATCGGCAGGCGTGTTGATCAGCATGAATGGCAAGGGGCGATGTTTAGACAACGTGTTCGTGGAGCGATTATGGCGGAGTGTGAAGTACGAGGAAATTTACCTCAAGAGTTACGCAGATGTACCCGAGTTACAGATTAGCCTGGAGGAGTATTTTGATTATTACAGCCATGCCAGACCGC
>JAESQE010000268.1 GCA_016765335.1 Planctomycetaceae bacterium | reverse complement strand
TCCGTGGTTTATTCAAATCTCTCTTGGTTTGATACCGGCTACGTTGGGTGAGTCGCCAGGAAATCATATTCCATAATCATTAAACTGTCTGCCATTTAACGCTCGTTGCAATAGTACTGTCTTAAGAAAACAGAATCGCCACGCAATTCAGATTTTCTTTTTTGACTCCGTGTTCTTTGTGTCTTCGTAGTAATATTTTTACTTTCAAAGATAGCTAGCGGCTATCAACTATACCCGCGAACAATCCAGGGCCATGACTGGCCCGGCTCGCCTGGGTTGATGCGTTTTATTACCTGTTTAATGGTTGTCCACTTTGCAGGTAAGCAAACAGGTTGGCGATTTGCTCGTCGGTTAAATCTTTGAGCATTCCTTCGGGCATCAAAGATTTTCTTTGAGGAACAATTTCGTCGATATCATCCTTGGCGATGCGAACGTCTTCTCCTTCAGACCCCCGTATGACCAGAAAGTTTTCATCCTGGAAGGTAATGAATCCGGTGAGCACTCGACCGTCAGCTGTGACAACAACATTCAGCTCAAATCCTTCTCGAATTTCAAGACTTGGATTCACAATTTGCAATAGCAACTGTCGGCGGTCACTGCGCTGGTAAGATGTCAATGAAGGGCCGACATACTCCCCTTCTTCAAACAATTCGTGACACTTCGCACAGCGTTTGTTATACAGCTTTTTCCCGGGGTAAGGATCGCCATCTTGATTGTTGAGAACTGTGGTTATCCGATTAACCGCCTGCACCATTTCTTCGGTTGCAGCTCCCTCAAGATTGCCCCACAACTTGTTGATCTGCTGACGTAAATCATCATCCTTCAGGAAGGTCATCTTCAAAACAGCATCTTGTGGAACAGCTTCGGTATCGAGTGCACCAGATTGACATGCCTTGACCAATTCCTTGGCCCACAGTTTTCGAGAGGCAAATGTCAAACAGACAGCTGATTGTTCGCGATCAGAAAGTGTGTCCCAATTGGCAGGCAACTGACCAGCAGTCAGTGATACCTGATCTCCAAGTGTTCCCTGTAGTGCCAACCAGGCTGCAACTCGAATTTCAGGATCTTTGGTTTTTTGTGCAACCTGAAGAATTGACTGGGCAATGGCAGGATCTGATAACTCAGCAGCCACTCGAATAATCGGAAGCAACGTCTTAGAAGAACCCGAAACCGCTTTCAAAATCCGTACTGCATTTTTGACTGCTTCCTGTTTGCCCAATCGCAGCTGCAATGGCAACGGAAGATTCCCCAAACTATCGACAGCTGCCAGTAATTCGTTGGGCAACTTCGCCAACGCCTGCGTTTCGGTACCTAATTCGAACCCCTTAATAAAGGCTCCAGAAAACTGTTTGCTTTTCGGATCGTTCAGAATGTCAGTCCCTAGTTTCCAATGAGCAGGTTCTGAAGAAGCGACCAAGCGCCTGATGAGTCGTTCTGCAATGACCGATGAAAACAAAGGTGTGTTTTCCACAGGCAGTTTCTTGAACCACTCAACCATCAAAGCTGGTTCGCGAGCGACAACCGTTTCGATATTCCACCAATCGAGTAATGGCAAGTGAAGATCTTCGCCATCTGATTCTCGCTGCAACAAGACCGTTGTAATTTCTAATGTCTGAGCAGGCTGTAATCGACGAGCAGAGCAAGCAATTTGACTACGAACAATCACGTTCGCTTCAGCCTGAGCAATGTATGCCAATTGACGCGATAGCTCTTCAGAAAGCTGGAAATCGTCACAAGCCAAGCGAATACTCCAGGAACGAACAAACGGGTTCTTGTGCTGCCAGTAGGTGGAAAGTTCCTGATCAGACCACTCCTTAATTTGCTGACGAACCAAAAGTAGATTCAACGCAGCTGGATGGGTAGGATTCTCCAAAGCTTTTTCAACACGCTTCAAAGCTCGTGTGCCATCTCGATCAACCAAAGCTCGCATCGCCATTTGTTGGACCGTGCGGTTGGTGGCAGACAGAGATTCAATCAATTCTTCCTGAGACATCTTGTGAAGATTAGGCAGCGGCTTGAGCTTGGAACCTTTGGGAGCCAAGCGATAAACACGCCCTCGTTCAGCATCGACCTGTTCTTCCATTGTATACAGATGAGCGACGCGGCCGTCGTACCAATCAGCAACATAAATCGCTCCATCGGGGCCAAGTTTCACATCCACAGGCCGGAACCAGGAATCGCTGCTGGTCACGGGGAAGCTCACATCTTTTGTTTGAAAGGTGGAACCTTGACCGGAAATATCTGCAATAATCACGCGACCTTGAAGTGGTTCCACGCCGAACAGTTTGTTTTGATACTGTTTGGGAAGCACGTCATCTTCGTAAATGATCACGCTGTGCGTAAACCGTTCGGCATCGTGATGTTGCATGGAATTAAAGAATCCATACGCATACGGATTCGATAACGGCCCATGCTTCGAGAAACCTTTGCGGTAAAATCCGCCCTGCACATAATGGAACCCGNGTGNGTTGCCNCCATTGTGTCCAGAAAAAATGCGGCCTTGTTTATCAATCTCTACAGAAAAAGCGTTTCCTCCCCCTTCAGCAAAAATCTCATAGATCTTTTTTGTGGGATGATATCGCCAAATGTTTTGTCCTAAAGATTTGACTGGTTTTTTATCGATGCCCGGTCGAATCACACTGCCGTTAACCGTACTTCCCTGAGCAGCATACAACCAACCATCTGGCCCAAATCGCAAACTGTTTACAACCGAGTGGGTATCTTGCAATCCAAAGCCAGCTAAGTGCACTTCGGGATCGCCATCGGGAATGTCGTCCTGGTTTTTATCAGGGTAAAACAATAAGTACGGAGCATTAAGCACCCACACTCCGCCGCCACCAACTGCACAGGCCGTTGCGATATTCAAGCCGTCGACAAAGACTTTGTGTTTATCGAACACGCCATCGCCGTTGGTATCTTCGTGAATCGATATTTGATCTTTACCACGCACATGATTCGGCGGAGCCAGCGGGACTTTGTCGTAGACTGCTCGCCAGAACACATCGTGACTTTTTACTTTCAGGCCAGCAGGTCTGGGATACTGACGGTACTCCAACAGCCACAGGCGGCCCCGGGTATCAAAACTAATCTGAAGCGGCTGGGCAATCAGCGGTTCGCTGAGCAGTTGTTCAAATCGTAGATCCTCAGCGACTGTAAACGTCTTCTTGGAATCTTCAGGAGAAGTGGCTTTCGATTCCGGGTGATCGTTTCGGTTAGTGGGCGCGATCACCGGTCGATCTTGTGCGTTGGAATTCAGATTCAAACCGAAAAACATCAGACCGACTAATACAAAGGTCCGCTGCATCAATTTTGATGACACTAAAGAGAAGACATTATTCATGCGTGGGTAATCCTCGAACTCTGTACACAATTGCGGTGGGATTCGTCAAAAAATGCTTTGAGCAAAGAACTTATTCAGAGCAACTACTCAGCCATTTTTCGAACAAAAGGAGCAATTTCGGGGTAATCACAGGAATTATGACCAAATTTCATAATTTCTTGTACGAAACACATCCAATATCTCCACTGTAATCATAGGAGAGTCTGTTTTTCCAGTCAGACGCTGGATAATTTTTGTGACTCTCTGATCTGGACAACACAAAATTCCTGGGCACAGTTCCATTCTTATTGGTGAATAGTCATGAAACTCTCTTTACGGTTCTTGCTTGCGTATCTGGATGACATCCTCAGCCCTGCTGATACTGCTGAGGTGAGCAAGCGATTGAAACAGGAACGACCAGCCGGGCAATTGGTCAAGCGAATCGGCGAGGTTGTTCGCAGACGTCGCTTGTCTGCTCCCGATCCGTTGGACGAGACAGCGGGAAAAGATGCAAACGATGTTGCAGAATATTTAGACAACGTAATGCCTGCGGGCCAAATTAACGAGTTCGAACAAAGTTGTCTCGACTCAGATGAACTTTTGGCTGAAGCTGCAATCAGCCATCAGATATTAACACTCGTTCTTGCCGGAGATGGCGAAATCCCAAGTTCCACTCGGCAACGACTCGATCAAATTGCCAACTCGGTCGTCAGCGATACCCCCGTGTCTAAAGCGAAACAAGCTCCTGCCTCGAAGTCTAAAACTTTGCAGCTCGAACCGATCCCAGTTGATCAACTCGAAAACCCGGCAATAGATTTTCCAGAAACAGAGCTTTCTGCATCAGCAAATATCCCAGCCAAGCTTGAACTTCCGCAACATCATTCGAATTGGAAACAGTCCGCAGCATTTGTTGCAGTCGGCCTCCTTTTTGCCGCCTGGGTTTACAGCATCGCAACCGATCCATCTTTTCGAAATGGAACGCCTGAAGACGCCTTGCAAAATCAATTGGCTGACAACGATCAGAATGACCAAGTGATAGAGGAATCGCAAGAAGCGGAATCGCCACCACAGATCAGCAAGCCGCCTGCCAACGAAACAATTCAGAAAACCGCAACCGCGACAACTCACGTCACGGCAAACAATCCAGGCATTTCTATTGACCCGAAACCACCTTTTTTGCCGACTCTTACCCTAGATGATACCAAGAAAAAGTTTCAGCCGCCTGTTGTTCAGCCGACAGAAAGTTCAAGACCAACCTCACCAGCCGATGCCAAAACCTTGGTGATGATCAACAAAGATGAAAAATCGATTCCGCCAACTTTCACCAAGCCTGATCAAGCCAAACCGGCCCCGATCAAGCCGCCCGAGAAAGTTTCCTTCACTCCTTCGATAATTTACAATTCTCAGAAACAGGCATTGATCAGACAAGCCGTGGGGCAAACCACTGCAATCCTTGTTCCGACAATGAGCGATATCGAAGCAGGCGATCAACTTTTTTGCACACACTATTCAGAAGCCAAGTTTACCATCGGCGGAGGGCTTGCCGATTTGCAGCTTCTCGAAAACACGGCCATAACAGTACTCGGTGCGGATGAGCATTCCTTTATTGGCTTCGATGTAAATCAAGGACGACTCATTTTCTCATACCAGTCAGACCTCGCACAAGAAGTCCCCAAAAGAATTCGGCTCGTGATACAGGATCTCACCTGGTATTTCGAACTCCCCAAAACAGCCGGAAGTATTGTCATCGAAGTGGCACCTCAACACTGCACTCATTATGAAACGCTGCCTGCACAGGGCTTAATTGTTGCATCCGCTTGGGCCACCGGTTCACCGGTTCGCCTGCTGTTACCACAGGGCGAGTGGGAAGAACTCAAGCAAGGCAAAAGACTTTTGCCTCTGCCTGCACCCATTGAACAAGCACAAACAGATCAACCTGATCAGTCACCGCTAGTAAAAGAATCGACTCCTGTGCTGCTTCCCATTCCAGCGTGGACGAGCCAAACGACTCTTACGTTATCGAATTCGCAAGCTCGCGATCACAGAGAATTCATCAACAAGATTTCAGACTCTGCTAATCTTTGGCTGGATTTAGAAGGGATTGTCAACGACCCGCATCCTCGCATTGCAGAACTGGCTGCTCAATCTCTTGCGTTGGGAAATCGTACCGACTCTTTGGTTTATGCTTTGGTCCATTCACCGCACGAAGAATCACGGACCGCTGCGATTTCAGGGCTTCGATACTGGCTTCCTCAAACACCAGGAAACCGCGAGATTCTTCGAACCTTACTGAATCGAACAGTCAACGAATCGACTGCATTTATCGTTTACAATTTGCTGTGGGGATACGACGAAAAAGATGCCGTCGATTCTGAACTCTCTCGTCAACTCGTCACCTGGCTCAGGCACGATCAAGTTGCAGTGCGTGAACTTTCGATTTACTGGATCTCACATCTCACCGGCCAAAAACTCAGATACCGCCCCCTGGCCCCATTAAGCACACGCGAAAAAGCAGTCATCTCCTGGGAAAGACACCTCGCCAGAGTCGGCGCACTGATGCCACCAAACAAGAAAAACTAAGCCAGCATAATTCGCAGGTCGTAATCGATTTCTCAACGACTCAAAAGATTCACTAAGGCCATGTTCCGAGATGATAGTAATTCGGTATCTATATCCTTTCGGGAAATGAGCTGGGGTTTGATACCAGGCTGAACGATTTCGCTGCAAATATCAACTAGTAAGGTTCGCTGAGGCCCAAAAATACTGCCAATACGGATTTTCAATCCAGCGAGCGATTGTATGGCCTGTCGATTTTCTTTATGCAACCCATCATCTGTAAGTACAACTCAGCAATCGATTGGCGCCCAGGCACACGAAGATGGGTGCGAGCACCGCATCCCATCTTCTGGAAACCAGCTTTGATTGTTCGTTGAGATCTGCACGAACTGCTTCGATTGAACCCGCAGGCATTCCCTCAGATTAATCGGCTGAATCGCTACTGCTTCATGAAGTTACCGGAACTGCCTAGTCTTCCATAAGTCGGTGAACGGCACAGCCCTGACGATGGAGCAGATGATTATGATTGATGTATCAGGAATAGTCAGTGATGCTGATGGAGGGCTTGAAGATGGCCGATGACCGAGAAAAGAGAGTCTCGACACGGATCAATTGGCTATTCAGGAAGGCATCGGTAGGATCATGGGTTCATCAAATGATCAGAGAATTGCAGAGCTAGAGCAACAGCTCGCTCACATGCATAAACAATTAATGCAAGCTGAAAAAATGAGCACCGTGGGTGTGCTTGCTTCTTCGATCACTCACGAATTTAACAACATTTTAACGACCGTCATCAACTACGCTAAAATGGGGTTGAGGCACAAAGACGAAGCAATTCGCGAGAAGTCGTTTACGAAAATCCTGGCAGCTGGTCAGCGAGCAGCCAAAATCACAACCGGAATGCTTTCTTATGCCCGTTCTAATGGCGATCACAAAGAGAGCCATGAAATTGATCAATTAATTGATGATGTTTTGATTCTTGTCGAAAAAGATTTGCAATCTCACCGTATTTCTTTGGTGAAGAAGTTCGAACAGCATCCGCTGGCTACTGTGAATGCAAATCAGATTCAGCAAGTCATTTTGAATCTGGTTATCAATGCTCGACAGGCAATGGATGAAGGTGGAACGCTGACGATTAGTCTTGTTGAAAATCAGGCTGATCAATTTGCGGAGATCTCAATTCGAGACACAGGCTGCGGCATTCCTCCACAGACCCTGCCTAAAATCTTTGACTCTTTCTTCACAACGAAAAAGGCTGACGGAGCAGGGCAAGGAGGATCGGGACTCGGTTTGGCGATGTGCAAAGATGTCATCGAAGATCATCACGGTCGTATTCGAGTCGAAAGCACCCCGGGCAAAGGAACGGCGTTCACATTGAAGCTTCCGTTAGCTAAACAGCAAAGCGGATTCATTCGCAGTGAGCAAATCAACAAAGCCGGATAATACGCATTCGCCTCTTACTGCTGGTGGTTCTGTTTTTATGAAAGCCGATCTTTCTGATGTTGTGGTGATTATCCCTGCTTTGAATGAGCAGGAATCGTTGCCGATGGTCTTGCAGGCGATTCCTGAAACAGGTCGCGTGATCGTTGTTGACAATGCTTCCGAAGACCAAACAGCTGCGGTTGCTGCAAAGCATGGAGCAGATGTTGTCAAAGAAAATCGCCGCGGATACGGGGCGGCTTGCCTGGCGGGACTTGCCTATTTAGAGGCGAATATTCCTGATTGCAAAATCATCGTGTTTCTGGATGGTGATTTCAGTGATTCTCCAGAAAAACTGCTTGACTTGGTCGCTCCTATTCATGAAAATCAGGCTGATTTTGTTTTAGGCTCTCGGCTGACTGGTCAAATGGAACCAGGAGCGATGCCTCCGCAAGCTCGATTCGGGAATCAACTGGCGACATTCTTAATCTGGTTGCTTCTAGGAAAACGGTTCACTGACCTGGGACCGTTTCGTGCAATTCGCAGAGACTCATTGAATCAATTAAAAATGTGCGATCAGAACTTCGGCTGGACTGTCGAAATGCAAATCAAAGCTGTTGAGCATCGTTTAAGAATTCTGGAAATTCCGGTCCCTTACCGAGTGCGTATTGGGACAAGCAAAATCAGCGGAACGGTACGAGGCACTGTTTTGGCAGGATATAAAATCCTGCTTCTGATCGCGATCTACGGTCTGCCGGCATGCGTTCGTCGTTTTACTGGTCGCAAAAAGAATTGACACAGACAGTCGCTACCAGTAACCAACAATAGGGGACTAGTAAAGAATTGAATTCCAGAGCTTCTTCAATACCCCATCTCACTCCCCCTTCGTAAGGAGGAGAACTACTTTTCAAGGCACACCTGTATTTACTGGAAAACAGAGGACGTCTTGTGAGTAGTACGTCGGCACAAACAGTGAATGAAGAAACTTCTGGATTTACGCAAACGTCCCGTTGGTATTACTGGTTCGCTGTTGCTGGTTTGATTGTTTGCTCTTTGGGCTGGTGCCTGATCAGTGATCAGTTTGATCCCTTGCGTGAAACCGGCCCGGTGGCGAGTACATCTCGTCCGTTTGCTCTTTTCTTTGCGTTGATATTTCTGGGGTGCGTGGCTTATTTGGTTGCGGTCTGGCGAGCGGTTGTCCAACCGCAGGAGTTTCGGC
>JAESQE010000267.1 GCA_016765335.1 Planctomycetaceae bacterium | reverse complement strand
TGGCTGAAGAAGAGGTTGTGAAGGTATCAGTTTTTTCGTGACTGCCTGAGCAAACAACAAAACATTATCGGTGACATGAAACACACCCTGCTTCGTTGCAAGCAGGTTCTGGCAAGTTTGCGAATCCTGGAATGGTCGAAACAGAAACTGGCTGATGGTCCCTGCCTGTTGAGATATCACAACGGGCCCCATCGGGGCAGCATTAACGCTGCCGTCTGGATTCCGTGTAGTAACAATCCCTTCCAAAATAAAAGACAACGACCCCACTCCTTTATCCTTGGNTTATTTACAGACGCTGTTGATAAAACCGACTGTATATTTATCAAAAAAAACATTGAGAAAAATTCACATCATTGCTCGGTTCGATGCGGCCTTGAGCTGTGAACCTTCGTTACCTCATGGTATCTTAAATCAACACAATTGTCACATGATGTGTGTTATTGCAATTCAAGCCGAATTTTAATAGTACGTAAAACTTGAACATGTAGATCAAACAAATTTTAATAATACATCAAAGGAGTTTCAGAATGCATCGGTTTCTTGCGTTTCGATTGTTTTCTTGCATTGCGATTACAGGTATTACCCTGCTTGCAAATTTCTCGACAGATTCAGTTTCTGCTGCTGAAAAACTGAATCAACCTCCAGCTGGCTTTACAGCTTTGTTTAATGGGAAAGATCTCAGCGGTTGGAAAGGATTGGTCGGCAATCCTAAAACACGAGCAGCAATGTCCGCTGAAGATTTGACAAAGGCACAAAAGGCAGCTGACGAGCGAATTCAGCAGCACTGGAACATCGTTGATGGCATTATTGTATTTGATGGCAAAGGGAAAAATCTTTGCACAAAAAAACTGTACGGCAACTTTGAATTCTATGTCGACTGGAAAATCGAAGCCAAAGGGGACAGCGGAATNTATGTACGAGGNGCTCCTCAGATTCAAATTTGGGATCCAGCACTCAGTAAGCAAAATGCAGTCGGCTCTGGTGGATTATACAACAACAAGAAAAACCCAGCCAACCCGATTCTTGTTGCTGACAATCCTGTGGGGCAATGGAACACGTTTTTCATCAAAATGGTGGGCGAACGTGTCACCGTGAAGCTCAATGGGAAGCTTGTTGTCGACAATGTTGTGCTTGAAAACTACTGGGAACGCGACAAACCAATTTACGCTAAAGAATCGATCGAACTACAAAACCACGGCAATACACTCTATTTCCGCAATATCTTTGTCCGTGAACTCCCGTAAAACAACCATTTTAAGTGAGACAAAAGGCGACTGGTCGATGTGAATCCACCAGTCGCCTTTTTGAGTTATAAATCATTTCTGACCCTGCAACTCACACTGTACTATAGAAGTGTTCGGAAGACTGAACTTGCCCGTAAACAGAGAACCTGAAAATTGATTCTACCTCGCGTGCATCTCGTCAGGCTTCACGTTATGCTACTTGATTAGTCAACTTGGACTTAAAACGTTATGTCCATTACTGGTTTGTTCTGTCCTGTTGGGACGTTTGCTGTTATTACTCGTGAAGATTCTCAATGTTTGTAGACGAAATTGAATTAAACTGCTCCGCCGGCGATGGTGGCAGAGGTTGCATGAGCTTCCGCAGAGAAGCACACATTCCACGCGGCGGTCCAGACGGAGGCGATGGAGGTAATGGAGGCAGCGTCATCGTCGTAACCTCCGCAGACATCAACAGCTTAGGTCACCTCGCAGGACACAAGCACTGGAATGCAGAGCGTGGCGGGCATNGAGAAGGGGCGTTGTGCAGAGGTCGCAACGGAGACGATTCAATCATCCTGGTTCCTTGCGGGACCATTGTCCGCGATGCAAACAAAGGACACATCCTTCGCGATCTTAAAGAAAAGGGTGATACGCTGGTCGTCGCAGCTGGCGGACATGNCGGCAAAGGAAANAAACGATTTTCGACTTCAACCAACCGAGCCCCCCGAGAGTTTGGCCCTGGTCAAGAAGGCGTGNTTCGTAAAATCAAGCTGGAATTGAAACTCATNGCAGATGTCGGACTGGTCGGCAAACCAAACGCNGGAAAATCGACTCTACTAAGCAGACTTTCCCGTGCAACTCCAGAAATTGCATCCTACCCATTCACAACCAAGCATCCCAACCTGGGTGTCGTTGAAGTCGGCTGGGATCAAGATTTCGTCCTCGCAGACATCCCGGGATTAATCGAAGGGGCCCATCAGGGAATCGGCTTAGGACATGAATTCCTCAAGCATGTTGAACGAACACGCATCCTGGTGCATCTGGTCGAACCAATGCCTATGGATCAAACCGATCCCATCGAAAACTACTTGCAAATTCGCAAAGAAATGCGACTCTACGAAATGAGTCTCGATTCTCGCCCCGAAATTATTGTAGTCACAAAATGCGAACTCCCTGATGCAGAACCAATCGCAGAACTTCTCGAAGAAACCATCAACAAGCCCGTCCTGAAAATCTCCGCAGCCACCGGAAAAGGCCTGGAAGAACTGACCTCACAGATTCTCAGAAAACTCGACGAAATCAAAGCCGAAGAAGATTAAACCAGGTAATAACACAGCCGTAGGGTCCGCGACTGGTGTGGAATCGATAAGAGAAAATAAGGAACTCTAACGATGCTGTTTATGTCATCTTTAAAAGTTGATCGTAGATTTATCTATCGCGGATGTGCCGTCGCTGTTGTTGTCGTGTGTATCTTAGGGGTCTTATCTCTAAAGAATCATCCCGTTGAGCAAATAGTGTTACGGCACAATGGAAATGTCACTTACAANAATATNNATCGCAGACCTTTTCACGACATTATTTCAACCATCGAGTTAATCACAGGGTCTTTGAATGCAACCAGGCAGATTGAAACAATCCGTGTCATAAGCAGTAGTATCACCAAAGATGAAATACAGGCGATAATACGCAGGAGCCAGCCTGTGGAGCTCATCATCGCCTGTGAAGATCTGGAAGACGAGGCACTGTCAGGTATCCATTCATCTAAAAGGCTCCGCTATCTGCAAGTGTACTCAAATAAACTAACAGATAAAGGAGTTGACCACATATCTAATCTCGCAGGAATAAATACGTTAATTCTCTATTCTGATAAGATCACAAACAAAAGTATTGAAACAGTACGGCGAATTAAGAGCCTGCGAGCACTGACTGTCTGCTCCCGGAAAATCGATGACACAGGTGTTAAAAGCCTGAAGCCACTAAAAAGGCTGACAGGTATTAGCCTGTCCCGCACAAGTATTACTGATAAATCAATTGACATCCTTGCCACCTTCTCTTCTCTTGAAGGGTTGATAATTAGTGACACTAATATTACACCGGAGCGTGTTGAGGAGCTCAAGATGAGCCGCCCAGACCTATCAATTAGGTACAATGAGCCACCGCTTAAGTGGCCTACATATGAGTGGGCTACGGATTAGTCGGTACAATGTGTTTGCCTGCCACA
>JAESQE010000266.1 GCA_016765335.1 Planctomycetaceae bacterium | reverse complement strand
AGACAATAATGTATTCGTCTTCGAGCTTTTCATCACAGCCCACAAGCATCGCTGCGACATTCTGCCCGGCTACCGTAGCGACGCCTTGCTGATTGGGTCGCCCGGGAATGTTCTGGAAATAACTCGGCGATACTTGATTATCACTTTTCGGAAAGACGCGAAGCAGGTTCAGTTTTTGGAATTCGCCTGCAACATACTTTGCTGCCTTGATCGCATTAACGCCACGCCGTCCCTGCATCTGAACCGATGCGAGAGTTTCAATATGTCGTTTAATATTTTGCTGACATACTTTCGGCTCGCATTTTTTTAATTCAGAAGAAACATCCTGGGCATAAAGATTCGATGAGCAAACGAAAAGCAGCACGCAACTCGCCTGAATAACCAGGGCAGTAAGTTTTTGTTTCGTATACCGTATTTTATATCTACACATATTCTTGGCGACCTGTATCAGAAACCCTTAATTACCATCTTATAGAGAGACTCAAACGAAATTCTATGTGTTTTGGCTCAAATGCGACACTGGCTAATTGGATTTTTCACAGCTTTGAATGTTTGATTTAACCGTTCTGGGCATTGAAAACATTCTTTTCCCCAATTGTTGAATTTACAATTCGGGCTTACTCTTTGGATCGATGTGGGTTATTCGGAATTTTTCTGATGCAACAGTTGCTCTGCGGTCGATGGATAAGATCAGGACTCATAGTCGCATCATGTGGCTGGTTGTTGTATTGGGAAAATCGAAGTAATTCTCCCCTGCAATCAATACAGTAACGCAGATGCTTCCATTTACAAAAATAGCAGAGTAACAAGCCGTTCCGGTTAAATTGCCGGCTCGGATGTACAGTGAAGGAGAAACAAGGATGTTTCGACGTTTGGCATTTGCCTGTTTAATTGCTGGAATAATGATGACCGTTGTCGGGGCGACTTCCTCCCAAGCATCTGCCCAGGGACGTGGTCAGCCAACTGACTGGAATCGCTTCAACTACTACCCGTACATTTACTATCCACAGAACTTCCAGCGGTATGAAAGTTACGACCACATGTATAACCGGTATGCACCGCAAATGCAGGTTCCTGTGTACCGAAAAGACTGGCACAACTTCTACCCCACAGCGCGTCCCTGGCACAAAGGAAATCACTTCCGCCTGGATGTATTTTAACGCATTCGCGTTTTTGTTTTCGCGTTGTATCTTTCCTAAGCCCTTGTTAGTACAAGGCCACGAGTGATCGCTTCTCGAAAGCATGAATTGAGTTTGGTATAAGCCAAAAGATAAAATGTTTTGTTGAGTAGATTCTGCTAAGAATTACTGACAAAAAATGGGCGTTGCCGTGGTATCGAAAAGTTTATTTTTCGATATCACGAGTCTCGCCCGTTTTTGTTTGCGCAAACCTCTATTGCTCGATGGGCGATGGGTAAATAAAGAAATTGCATTTGTCATTCCAGAAAACTGTTTGAAGCGACAATTAAATTTAGGGCGAAAGTTCAACGAGTAGTTTTTCGATTAGCAATCGTGGCGGCAAAGAACTTTCGCCNTTCATGCCCAGGTCGGTTCGNAGNANAAGTTCTGGNATGAGTTCTGCTCGCTGGCGTCCGATTTTTCGAAGATACGTTTCACTGGCAGAGACTTCTTTCGGGAACACGCCTGCTTTTTTTAGTGCANCTGAAAGCGGTCGCCCCGGTCCAGACAAGCGAACTGCGTTTGTCAGTTTCCGGTAAACAAAAGAAATTCCACCCAGAAGTTTTTGGGGAGCCTCTCCTGCGGTCAGAAGTTTATCAAGCTCGGTTAATGCATGATTTAGATGCCCATCTCGCACGCCGTTGATCATGGCCCAGGTTGTTTCGAGCCGCCAACCTCCAACCAACGCCCGCACATCTTCGGTTGTGATTTGATCTCGCCCGCCAATATACGATGCCAGTTTGCCGAGTTCCTGATCAAGCAGCCCAATGGAATTCCCTGCTAACTCGATAAGCAATTGCACTGCCGGTCGAGGGATTTTCTTTTGGTAGTAACTTTGNGNATGNTNTCCAACCCAGCTCAGAAGCTGAGCTCCTTTNAATTCTGCACATTCAATNGCCAAGCCTGTTTTGGCGAGTTTTTTTGCCAGCTTTGTACTTTTAGGCCAACTTTTGACATCCAGCAAAAACAAAGACTTCTTTGCGGGGTGCTCTGCATATTTTTCGAGNTGTGGACGATTNGCTTTCACAAAATCGTCAGCTGCATTGATGCACACGCAACGTTGGCCTCCCCACATCGAAATGGTTTTCAGCTCGTCAGCGACTGCTCGCCACTCGGCTTCACGTCCATCGATGGTGGTTGCCAATTCCGAAGCGGAATCTGCATCTCCGTAAGCTTGTATCCAGATGGATCGCAACGCCTGCTGCTTCAAATATCGTTCAGCACCAAACAGAACGATCATCGGCGGCAGCAGCTGGTCAGCAGAACGATTAATAAATTCGGTGGCGTGCATAGGAAAAATGTCAATAAATAGTAATGAGGGGTTGCAAACAATCCAGTAGATTAAACTCTTGAGTCCGCAGGTAAAGGATCATTCTAACACAAACAGACCAGAGACACGAAGTTTTATGAAGAATATTCTTTACGTTAAACTTCAAGCCCCAGGCGTTGCAATAACATTAAGGGAACCTCTATTAATTGAACCCAAAGGTTCTCGAATACCGCTTGGTTATAAAAAACAGTTCAAAAACCCCCTCTCACTCCCCCTTCGTGAGGGGGAGAACCAATGATTAGAGGTTCCCTTAAATCAACTCGTGGATCGCATCGCCTTCATCGAGTAGATATTGCGGGCGACCTTGCGGATCGGTGAGCGTGATGTCAAACGGATTAATCTTCAGGCAATGATAAACCGTCGCCATGACATCTTTGTAACTCACCGGGCGATCAATCACTTCCGCTCCTAGACGATCTGTCTGACCGATCACTTGACCTGTTTTCAGGCCGCCACCTGCCATGATGGCTGGCCCAACTTTCGGCCAGTGATCGCGTCCACCTTTTTCATTGACGCGTGGAGTCCTTCCGAATTCACCCCAGGCAAGTATCGTGACATCATCGAGCATGCCGCGCTGCTGAAGATCGTCAACCAGCGTCGTTAAACCGTGATCAACAATCGGCAAAAGGTTTTCCATCCGCGTAAAGTTTTTGGAATGTGTGTCGAAATCACTAATCGAAAGGCTGACAACACGCACGCCAGCTTCTACCAATCTGCGAGCCATCAGAAACTTCATCGTCGCGTTTGAATCTTCACTTGTTGAGGATTGTTCCCCTTGCTGAATTGCTGGCAGGCGATATCGCTGGAGCGTTTCAGGTGATTCCTGTTCGAAATCAAGTGCATCAGCCAGGCGACCTGATGTGAGAATACTGACAGCTTGTTGCTGAAATCGATCCATTGCATCCATCATACCGTGCTGATCAATTTCTCTGCGTAGATGATCCAGTCCATTAAGTAGCTGCAATCGTCGATCAAGCCGAGAGGATGTCAGATGTTCGTTCAAATTTAAAGAGACAACATGATCCTGCCCCAAGCGGTTCAGTTCGTTCTTCATGCTGCTTTCGAGTTCACGCTNAAATATTGCGGACAGATCAGGGCGNAACGGTTGNTAAGCAGGTCCGAGAAANCCCGCTCGGGCACTGTTTCGAACCAGCGGNCNTCCTTGCATCAAATCGACAAACGTGGGAGTNTGATCCTGCGGCGATCCTTTCAGTTTTGTGACTGCACACCCCAAAGCGGGGCGGCCTCCCAGTGATGCTAAATCTTTAAAGCTGTATCCAGATTGGCATTGAAATGCATCATGCCTGCCAGCTGATCCGACTAGAGATCTCAGGAATGCAAAATTCTTCGCATTGGCTGCAATCTTTGGAAGAAGTTCCGAAATATGAATTCCCGAAACTGATGTTTCAATGCTCGAAAATGGTCCTCGGATTTCAGCCGGAGCGTCTCTTTTCGGATCGATTGTTTCGTACTGTGAAGGCCCGCCATCAAGATGCACGAAGATAACTGCTTTATGAGATCCGGCCTGCTTTGTGGCTTCTTCTGCTCGCAAAAGATTCGTTAAGTTCAGCGAAGAGAATCCGAGTGAACCCAATGACAACATTTGTCGCCGAGTCGGCTTGGTGACCGCCTGGTGAAGTGAACTGGTTATCTTCAACATATCGCGCCCTCAAATCTCAACAGGATTACCCTAGCAATTGACTGTGCCTGTTCCAGAAAGTTACGAACGGAATTTTCGATCTCGATGCATCAACAACATCCGATCNGTGTAGCAACCCCGTCAGGCAGTGCCAAGACTGCCTGATCATTCTGTTTTAACACGCTGTTAGCCAAGAATATGCGAAATTCGCTGAGAGAATNTGTGTTCGTTAGAATTGAGACGTACAATCAAGCAATAGGCTGTTATTTATGAGCCATTTTCAGTTACTGGTGATTCAATCAAGTTGAAAATACATGTCAGACATCGAACCTTCNCCTGCAGAATCGGCACAGCCAAAATCTTCACTGGAATCAGAACATCCAGTGGAGCAAATTGGTGATGTGAAGACAGATGCCGTATCAGCTGCTGGAATTCCTGATGCGACGATGCTGGAAGATCGCGTTCCGGAGTGGGCACAGCTGAGCCGAAAGACGGTTCTGTGGACGGTTCTGCTGGGAATTGTATGGATGGTTTTGAGCTATCATCCGCTTTGGCACACCGACGTTTGGGGGCATCTTTCTTACGGTCGNGAAATTGTTNCGCANCAGCAAATTCCGGAAACAGAGCCGTTGCTTCCACTGAGTCAAGGTGTGCCCATGGTTGATACCGCCTGGCTGGCTCAGGTGGCAGGTTACGGGATGTATTCTCAATGGGGAACGACATCGCTTCAGTTTTTATATGCAGGCTCGTTATTCATTTGTGTGCTTGCGTTATTATTTCGATTCCGGGAAAACACAGACTCGATCGGCGTCAGTTTAATCGGCCTGGCAGTTTTCGGATTCGTGGCCTACAAATCTCTTTTGATTATGCGCCCTCAGGTTGCCGGACTGGCCTGTTTTGTTGTGATGTTTTCTTTGGTGACTCGCAGGAAATGGCATCGCTGTTTCTGGATTGTTGTGCCCGTTTTGTTTGCGTTGTGGGCCANTCTGCACGGTTCGTTTTTGCTGGGATTTCTTGTCCTGGGAGCACTTGGGTTCGGTCGAGCCAGTGATGTCTACCTTCGCACAAAATCAATCAAAGCAGTTGCAGCTGATACAAAAACACGACAATTATTTGTAATGGGAGAACTGGCAGTTCTTGCAACGTTATTCAATCCGTATGGCTTGGGAATCTATCCAGCCATTCACATGATTTCGCAGAATCCCAACATGGCCAGTTTAATCGAATGGGATCCGATCACGCTCCGCATGATGCATGGCAAAGCCATGGCGGTGGCTGCGATTGTGTTGATNATTNTTTATCGACTGACTCCCAGACGTGTTTCTTGTGCAGAGCCGATTTTACTCATTGGCTTAGGGCTGTCTGCTTTATGGGCCGTTCGCATGACAGTCTGGTGGACTCCGGTAGCAGCCTTGTACACGGTGCTGCATTTGAATGCGGTCTTAAAGAAATATTTGAGTTCGGAAGATCAGGAACCATCACCTTGTTCTGGCTTGAATACAGTCGTGACGATTGGCTTAGCCTGGATCTTCTTTGCCTACACTCCGTTTGGCACCACGCTGCTTCACGGACAGCCGAAAGATCAAGAGAAGTTCAATAAGATGTATCGCCACAGTGTTTCTCGGGAAACGCCCATTGAAATCACGGGATATTTGAACAAGCATGTCCCGCAAGGACTGGTTTTTAATTCATATGAATGGGGTGATTATTTCTTGTGGGCAGGCCCGCCAGAGATGAAGATCTTTCTGAATTCACATGCTCATTTAGTCCCCCGAGATGTTTGGCTCGACTATTTGAATATTGCATCGGCTTCCCCAAATTGGAAAGACAAACTGGACCGATACGGCGTGAACACCGTTGTGGTTGATTTTCGATTTCGTACTCGGCTCATTAATACCATCAAACGAGATGAAGACTGGGATTTGAAATACGAAAATAATTTGGGGGCGGTTTTTGAGCGAAAAAAGACGATTTTGAATTAAAAACCCCCTCTAACTCCCCCTTCCCAAGGAGGTTGAGGCGAGGTCATTCGATTGTTTCTTATGCACCTCAACACCAACTTTAAATTTATAACGAAGTTTACATTTTCTGGTACCTACCATGAACAGTAAAATATTTTTCAGTGTTCAAGTTGTATTTGTTCTGGGATTGCTCGTGGCATTCACGTTGGCATCACCAGAAGCAAAACGAACACTCAAGCAGGAAGTCACCGGAAAATCTGTGATGACTTCCGTGGAGATCCCACGTACTGAACCGTTACGAATTGAACCGCTTTATGATCGTCCGGAAATGGTTTCTGATGAAGATCTGGCTGCGGTGCTTTGGCAGGTTCGACCCAAGTTTGAACGCGTTGGTTTGCGTCCCAACCTGGTGGAACATGCTATTCGAACCTGGTCCGTCGATGCCACGTTTAAGAATTCTGGTGTGTTATCGGGAAAAGAACTTCAAGGGTTCCTGCTCGATCATAGCACCTTCCTTCTTTCCTGGGACGAGCAGACTCAGCCATTGTTACAGGATCGCAATTCGGGAGTCGGTGTAAATTGGGGCCGTACTCGTAGTATTTCTGTGCATCACGATCATATGCTGGCCTGCATCACAGAAGCAGGGGCCAGTTTGGATGAACCGGTCTTTTTGCCCACGCAGCGGCAAGCGACATTAAGAAATATCGTGGAAGAATCGCTTCGGGATTTTCAGCTCGATGAACGCGAAGCGGAGTGGACCGCGATGGCGTTTGGTTTATGGCTATCTCCGACAAAGCAATGGCGATCCGCTGACGGTCGAATGATGTCTTTCGATTTGTTAGCGCAGCGGCTCATTCGAGGTCGATTGGAAAAAGGTGTTTGTAGCGGCACACATCGGGTTTACTCACTTATTTTATTATGGAGGCTCGACGAAGAATTCGACATTCTCTCAGATCCCGTACAAAAAAAAGTTTACGATCACTTAGCCTACGTGCGAGATTTAATCACAGCTTCCCAATTTGAAGATGGTCATTGGCCTTCTAACTGGGATCAGGGAGCCGATGCATTAATCGATCCGCGAGATGATGAACTTAAAGATACCGTCATCGCGACCGGTCATCATCTGGAATGGTTGGCGTTGGCACCGCAGGAATTGCATCCGCCCCGTGAACAAATTGAAAAGGCTGCTCAGTGGATCATTAAAACAACTAAAGAGCAATCCGACCAGGAAATCTTTCAGCGGTACACATTCTTCAGCCACGTAGGCAGCGCCCTGGCATTGTGGAGAAACACACATCCCAGCGACTTCTGGAAACAATGGCAACAAAAGCACCCCGACTACAGTTTCAAATCAGCCAAGCCGAGCCAGTAATGGCCTTGGTAGGTTGAAGTAAACACCGAAGAACACGCAGAGAAAAAGTAGGCTGGGTTGAGGCACGAAACCCAGCTCCTGCACCAGACGAAGTTCATGATACATTGAGACCTGCCATGCTGGGTTTCGTAAAGACTCTACCCAGCCTACAATTTCTAAATCATCGGCGCATAAAAAAGCCGTGCCATCTCTGACACGGCTCGTCTTTAATTATTTTCTTATGCTTCGTCGGTGACACAACCTTCGGAAGCGGATTTGACCGTCATAATGTAACGGTGCAAAGTTCCTTTGCTGTATCGGTAAGCAGGCATCGACCAGTTCTCTTTTCTGCGAGCGAGTTCCTCGGTAGAAACCGCAATGTAAATTCTATTTTCGACGGCATCGATGGTAATTTCGTCGCCGTTCTCGACCAATGCCAACGGTCCTCC
Organism: Planctomycetaceae bacterium; assembly: GCA_016765335.1. GTDB lineage: Bacteria > Planctomycetota > Planctomycetia > Planctomycetales > Planctomycetaceae > Rubinisphaera. Next base: position 1,235 of record JAESQE010000266.1, on the reverse strand, counting down.
TTCTTGAGCTTCGGGAACGATGTGCCCAACAATGAACCCGTGAGACGCACCGGAGAATCGACCATCGGTAATGAGCGCGACATCTTTACCAAGTCCAACTCCCACCAAAGCAGCTGTTGGAGAAAGCATTTCCGGCATGCCCGGTCCGCCTTTGGGGCCTTCATACCGAATGACAACCACTTCGCCTTTTTGAATTTTGTTTTGTTCAACAGCTTCGATCATCGCTTCTTCACGATCAAACACATGAGCAGGGCCGGTGAACTTGGTGCCTTCTTTGCCGGTGATTTTTGCCACTGCACCGCCTGGTGCAAGATTTCCCCACAGGATTCGCAGATGACCAGTCTTTTTGATTGCTTCCGAAATCGGATGCACAACATCCTGACCTTCTGTAAAGTCTCTGACATCCTTCAAGTTCTCTGCAATCGTTTTACCCGTCACCGTAATACAATCGCCGTGCAGGTAACCTTGTGCGAGCATGTATTTCATCGCTGCGGGGGTACCGCCAACTTTATGCAGCTCGGTCATTGCATATTTCCCGCTGGGTCGCATATCTGCCAGAAGTGGAGTTTTATCGCTGATCCTTTGGAAGTCGTCTAATGTCAAATCGACATCCACAGATCGAGCCACAGCCAGCAAGTGCAGAATCCCGTTGGTAGATCCACCCAAAGCAATGATCATAGTAATCGCATTTTCAAACGCGGCTTTGGTCATGATATCGCGAGGCTTCAAATCGATCTTCAGCAGGTTAAGAATGACATCCCCGACCGACTTGCATTCTGCCATTTTTTCGTCGTCTTCAGCTGGGATCGAAGAACTGTAAGGCAGCGACATTCCCAAAGCTTCCATTGCGATGGACATCGTATTGGCAGTAAACATTCCGCCGCACGCGCCGGCTCCCGGGCAACTGTGTCGCACAATGTTTTGACGTTCTTCATCGGTAATTCGCCCCGCTAAGTATTCGCCATAAACTTCGTTGGCACTGCCGACATCAATTTGCTTGCCATCCCAGTAACCGGGTTGGATCGTGCCGCCATAAATCATTAAAGCTGGACGATTCAAGCGACCAGCTGCAATCAAACAACCCGGCATATTTTTATCACAACCAGGTAGCGCCACCAATGCATCGTACCACAAAGCAGACATACTCGTTTCGATGGAATCTGCAATCAAATCGCGTGACTGCAACGAAAACGACATCCCTTCGGTTCCCATCGAAATCCCATCGCTGACCCCGA
>JAESQE010000265.1 GCA_016765335.1 Planctomycetaceae bacterium | reverse complement strand
CTACTGGTGGTCATCGCTATTATTGCGATCCTTGTTGCGCTGCTGCTACCTGCGGTACAGCAAGCCAGAGAAGCGGCACGGCGAAGTTCGTGCAAGAATAATTTGAAGCAGATTGGCTTGGCGCTTCATAATTATCACGACACACATTCTGTTTTTCCCTACAGTGTCTCGGCAGATGGATCTATTACAGGAGGAAATGGCTCTACCGCTTCCACGACTCAGTTTACATTAAATGCACGTGGCTGGACAATGTTACTGCCATTCATGGAGCAAGCTCCGTTGTATGATAGATTTGATTCAACTGCTCCTTCGGGAGGTTATGTTCGAAGTGGGGCCTCTCCTTTAGCTGGAGTGCTTGATGTCAACAGTCCTAATGCCGTTGTTGTCAGCACTTTGGTCACGACTTTGTTGTGTCCTTCGGATGATGGCAATCAGCGTTACACTGGAAATGGTGTACACTACCGAGTTTATAATGGCGCAGCAGCCAATGGGCATGGTGGAGCCAAGACTAGTTACGACTTTTCTGTGACAAGGCATTCGTCTTGGAGAAATTCCTGGGTAAATGAATCCAGGCCTACTCGCAGTCTGTTTGGTGTTTATTCCAAGTCACGGATGCGTGATATGACTGGTGGTACCACTAACACCGTTGCTGTTGCAGAAACGACGCTTGATGCTAAGAATGGTGTTGGGCAGACTTGGGGATACTCCAAGTGGGTTGGCAATGGTGTTGATCTGACTTATAGCGGGGGGATTAACTTCTGGACTTGTTGCTCATGGTGGTCACCGCCAAATACGAACACTCAAGCTGATCGCCTTGCTCATTGGGGGACACCTGGTAGCAAGCACAAAGGCGGCATGCAAGTTGTCTTGGGTGATGGGTCCGTTCGCTTTCTCAGCGAAAATCTTGACAGTGGCACTCGGCGAAACTTAGCTTATATTGCAGATGGTAATGTTTTAGGCGCATTCTAAGGCTTCGGAGCTATAGTGTTGTCTGTTGCTTAAGTTTCATACCCGAGATGACTTAGGGAAGTTGGCCTAGTCATCTCGGTTTTTTTGTCCTAAGGAAATATTGAAGAGTCGTCTAATGATCAAGATTTCACAAGCATGTTTATTATCTTTTGTATTTTCAATGGTTGCTGTCATCGGCTGTGGTGGCGGTAGCAATGAAGAACTTGTTGATGTGGTTCCAGTCACCGGGAAAATCACGCTCAATGGCGAGCCACTCAAAGGGGCTGCCATTACTTTTATGCCTCAGGACGAAGGAATGGGGAGGCCTTGCTTCGGTGCAACTGATGATGATGGGGCATACGTTATTAAAACTCAAGATGGTCGTAAGGGCTGCCCGGTCGGGAAATTCAAAGTGATTATTTCCAAGTTTGCGATGGAAGATGGTACTCCAGTTGGAGAAGATCCCGAGGCTGCGGCATTGGGAATGGAGCACTTACCTGCCCAATACAGTTCTGGTGAACAGACACAATTGTCTGCTGATGTTCCCGAAGGGGGGAAAACTTTTGATTTTCCGTTGGAGGTGAAAAAGAAGTAGTAAGAGATGGAAGGTGTCCCATGCCATAGTGCGGACCTTTTTGAATAGCCCCGAAATTTTTCCACTGGTATATTAGCCAAGGGGAAAGTGTCGGGGTTTCTTTTTTATCATTTGAAGGAGCGGGGGACGTGGCATTCGTGCATAGTTACTATGTTAATCCAGCGATTGGGTTGCCGTTGTAGACGGGGATGGGGCGATCTAGTAGGTCGCTCCAGTTTGCAGTTTTTGGCAGCCCGAGTGATTGGTAAATTGTGGCTGCCAGGTTTTCTGGTGTTTGTGGGTCGCTGATTGGCTCGCCGCCAATTTTGTCGGAAGCTCCGATGACCCGGCCTCCTTGAATGCCGCCTCCGGCTAAGAATACCGTTTGCAATTTACCCCAGTGATCCCGGCCTGGGAGTTCGTAGGCAGAGGGGAGCAAGGAGATTTTTGGCGTTCGTCCGAATTCTCCAGCCATCACAATTAAAGTGTCATCCAGCAGGCCACGTTCATCAAGATCATCTAGTAGCGCAGAGACCGAACGATCCATCGGTGGGAAGAGATGATTTTTAAGGTGTGGGAATGCGTTGCCGTGCGTGTCCCAGGTTTCGTTATTTCCCAGGTTAACTTGCACTAATGAAACCCCTGCTTCGACAAGGCGTCGAGCCAAAAGCAGCGACCAGCCAAACACGTTGCGTCCGTAACGATCAAGCGATTTGCCTTCTGCCTGGGTGACATTGAAAATGTCTTTCATCTTTTCATCCATCAGCATCGAGATGGCTCGTTTTTGATAGCGATCGAAGTTGTCTAGTTCCTGTAACTGTCGCAGTTGTTTCTGTTGAGAATCAATCTGATGCAATAGCTCCATACGAGCTTTGACGCGAGAAATTTGCATTCCTTCCGGAATCGAAAGGTTGGGGGCCTGGAACTGTAGATTTTTCGAATTCTCTGCTCCACGGGCATGGTGAAAGCCGTATTCAGGCCAGGCACCGTAGGTCTGGGAATTGAATGGCGAGGCTTTGAGGAAGAAGGGATCGTGTTGAGTTCCCATGCTGCCGGCCATTTGTCCGGGAATCACTCGTCCGGAGCGATGAATCATTTTTTCTGGCAGGATAATCGCTGGCGGTAGATTATTCTGCATGGGAAGCATCTGCCCGGTGATTGCTGCCAGCGAGGGATGATCTGTTGGCCTGGGCATCGAAGGATTAAAGCCGACTGGCAAGTCGCTTTTTCCGCAAAGCATGACCATGTGGGCAGCGGAATGTTCGTTGTGGGGATGGGTGAGGCTGCGGACCATCGACCATTTGTCGCTGCGTTGTGCAAGCATCGGCATATGTTCACAGATTTGCACACCCGGTGTTTTTGTCGAAATCGGATTGAATTCGCCTCGGATTTCTACCGGTGCGTTTGGCTTTAAATCGAAACTATCTTGCTGTCCCAGGCCGCCGGAGAGAAAAATGTAGATCACTGATTTGTGAGATTGCGGATTGGCAGTTTCTGCCCGAAGTTGCTCCAGATGGTTCATTCCCAGCCCGAGTATCCCAACGGTGCCCGCTTGCACCATTTGGCGACGAGTCAGCTTGGGGTGCTGCATTGTTGAATGTTTTGTGTCTGCCATCAGCAATATCCCTGTTTCAGTCTTTAGGGAACCTCTATTAATTGAATTTCAGAGGTTTCCTTGCGTAGATTTCCAGTGTCCAAGTAGGATGGCGTGCTTGCACCCATCTTCGTGTGCCTTGTGATCCCACGATACCACAAAGATGGGTGAACCTGTCGGATTGATGTCCAATAATACGGACACCAGTTCGCCGACAGAACCACCCATCCT
>JAESQE010000264.1 GCA_016765335.1 Planctomycetaceae bacterium | reverse complement strand
CATCTGTGTAGAGCACTGTTTAATGCCAACGAATTTATTTATATCGATTAACGAAAAGTTTCGGAAATTCTTAACAACACCTAAGAGTAATCGCATGTGGAAACAATCAATCAGTCGTCGTCAAGTATTACAGCAAGCCGGAGGAGGCTTGGGTTGGCTGGCGTTGCAATCGATGTTGCACGATCAATCTGCATTGGCGACTGGGAAGAAACGTTTGGATCATCCAGCTCGCGCCAAAGCTGTCATTCAGATTTTCTGTCCGGGCGGCATGAGTCAAGTGGATACTTTTGACTACAAACCGGAATTGACCAAACGAGCCGGAAAACCATTTGATCCTGATGGCGAGTTACAGTTTTTTGCATCCAAGCCCGGAAATTGCCAGCCAGGTTTTTGGCCGTTTCATCAACATGGTGAATCGGGTTTGTGGATGTCCGAGCTGTTCCCCAAGCTCGCAAAACAAGTGGACGATCTGGCATTTATCTATTCCATGCACAGCAAATCGGCACTCCACGGCCCTGCTTGTTTCATGATGAATACCGGTTTTACGCTTCCCGGATTTCCCAGCATGGGTTCCTGGGTCACTTACGGACTAGGCAGCGAAAGTGAAGACTTGCCCGCATTTGTTGTTCTTCCCGATCCGCTGGGCTTGCCGCCTGGCGGTGTCATCAATTGGGGAGCCGGCTTTCTGCCTGCGGTGCATCAAGCGACTACAATAGATTCCGAAGTTGGCAAGCAACCCATTAATGATTTATTTCCGCCCAAAGAATTTACCGAAGCAAATCCAAAAACGGATCGAGCAGGACTGGATTTTCTTCAATCGCTCAACAAAAAACATCTTGCCAACCGAGATGGGAATACCGATTTAGAAGCTCGTATGTCTGCGTATGAAATGGCTGCCCGTTTGCAACTCAGTGCACCAGAATTAACTGATCTCTCAGAAGAATCCTCAGCAACTCAAAAGCAATACGGCATGGGCAACGAAACAACCGAACCTTTTGGACGACAATGTTTGCTGGCTCGCAGGCTGGTTGAACGAGGTGTTCGGTTTGTCCAACTTTATTGTGGAGCAGAGAACACTCAAGCCAGAAAGATTCGCCCTAACTGGGACTCTCACGAAGATGTTGTCCGCGATCACGGCTACTGGGGACGTGTGCTCGACTCTGGNGCTTCAGCATTACTGACAGACTTGAAACAACGAGGCCTGCTAGACGACACACTCGTGATTTGCACGACCGAATTTGGTCGCCAGCCCGCTGCCCAGGGAAAGAAGGCCTCTGGTCGTGATCACAACGCAGGCGCGTTTACGGCTTGGCTGGCAGGGGGCGGCATTCAGGGAGGCGTCGGGTATGGTGCAACTGACGACTTGGGATTCAAAGCGATTGAAAATCCAACCTACTGCTACGACTTGCACGCCACCGCGATGCATTTATTAGGAATCGATCACACCAAACTTTCCTACTACCACAACGGCATCGCCAGNCGGTTAACCGACGTGCATGGTCATGTCATTCCCCAAATCATCAAATAAGGAACCTCTGTGAACTCCAATGGAGCACAGACATTCCTGTCTGTGTCNTCGTATAAGGCTTCTTGAAGATATAGCAAGTAGTTTGAAANCCCCCTCTCACTCCCCCTTCGTGAGGGGGAGAACTAATTTTTTAGAGGTTTTCAATTCAGACAGAGCGCTGCAAATTCTCTTCGGTGTTTCGATGAAAATGAGCATGCAAGGCCTCCCAGTCAACAATAATGCTTCCGCCCTGGGCTTCGTGCTGTTTCGCCCAGTTAGCAATTAAATCGAGACAAGCATGATCGATATACGCCAAGCGATCACAATCGATATGCACTTCACTACCAACTTCGACTCGCTCTAAGGCGTCTGCCAAGCGTGGCAATCGAACAAATGTGGCAGACCCGATCAAAACAAGTACCCAGGCTTCTGTTTCCGAATGCTTTTCCAATCGTACTTTCAAGTTAGTGAATTTATAAAGAAGTTTTGCAGCTGAAAGCAGAATGCCGACGATTACCCCGGTCAGTAAATCGGTAAAAACAATCATTCCCAGTGTCGAAAAGTAGATGAAAACTTCTCCCCAACCGTATTTTTTTAGTTCACGAATCACTTTGAAGTTCACTAACTTATAACCGGTATAAACAAGAATGGCTGCCAGTGCTGCGGTCGGAATCATACGCAGAATAAATCCAAGTAACGCAACAAAAATCAACAACCAAAGACCATGCAATATCGTGGAAAGGCGAGTTCTCCCCCCTGCTCCCACATTGGCAGAACTTCGCACAATCACTCCCGTCATTGGCAATGCTCCCATGAACCCACAGATAATGTTGCCCACTCCTTGAGCTGCCAATTCTTTATCGTAGTTGGTTCGACTGATAGTCTGCATCTGATCCACTGCTGTTGCACAAAGCAACGTTTCTGCACTGGCAACAACAGCTAACACAATTCCCGCCTGCAAAATCACACCAAATGAAACAGACTCAAAAATTGTTAACGAAGGAATGTGAATATCACTCAGTAGATTATCAGGAATCTCCACATACAGCACCGGAAGCTTCAAAAATATAGTAGCCCCTGTCGCGACAACAACTGCAACCAAAGGGGCAGGAATCAACTTCCAACTGGCGGGAATACCTGTGCTCCACAAAATCAATACAAAAATGGTTAACAAACCAATTTTTGCAGCCCAATCGTGATTCTTGAGGTTGCTAAGAATCTCCTCCAAGCTGTGTTGCATGCTCGCTTGAGACTCTCGAACTTGAGCAACATGCCCCTGATCCAAATCATTATAAGCCACTTCTGATTGCTCAACAGCTAACCTTGTTGCCTCGGTTAATCCCGAAGGATCACGCACCGTTTCCGCTACATGATTTACATTTAGCTTCTCCACAAGCACAATCAACTGTGAAGAAAGTTCTTTCTGCTTCAAGGCTAATTGCTTCAGTTCAGATTGACTGGGGCGATCGTCTGCGATTGAATCATGTGATTCCGAATCCTCCTCGTCTTGCTCCCTCGCAGGAATCTTCTCTGCTGCGAATTCCCGAAGCTGCACCTGTTTTTCGTGCAATGTTCCAAACTGTTGAAGCAAATCACGGCGCAGTGTACGTTCTTGAACGGTGCCCAGTTCTGGTATCGGCATCCCTTTTTGTATCGCTTCTGGAATGGAAACAATATTCTTTATTCCGCTTCCTTTGGGAGCATCGTCAACCATGACATGAAACTGGCTCGTCAAAATCAAAACGCCAATCCCTGCTAACATTCCATGAACCACCGCAGGAGAAACTGCTCGAAACCAGCGACCGTAACATAACAGCCCAGCGGCAAGCTGTAATAACCCACCAATCAGGACGGCCATCCCCAATACTTCCAAGCCGTGATGCTGCACCAGATCGTAGACAATCACAGTCAAACCGGCAGCAGGCCCACTCACTTGCAAAGGGGATCCCGCAATCCAGCCCACAACAAGTCCTCCCACAATCCCCGTAATTAACCCTGCGGCTACCGGGACACCAGAAGCAATCGCAATCCCCATACACAACGGCAAGGCGACCAAAAACACGACAATGGATGCGAGAAAATCCCGCTTCGGAGCCGAAAACATCCCGGCCCCGTTCTCTTGAGTTTGAATTCTTTTATTCATGATCATTATCCGAAATAGGCTTTTTATACGCATTCACGTATTTGTTCTCGCGTTGCATGCTCCCTGACGCCTTGTCAGTACAAGGCCACGAGCGATCACTTCTCGCAAGTATTAATTGAGTTTGGTATTAATTAAGGGGCGTCCTAAGCCCCTCATTAAATTCAGTATTTTACAAAAACTAAATGAGTGGTAACTGCCGTGATATTTTCGGAGGCTCCAAATCGATACCTTCAACCGGGATAAATTGTCCTTCTTTTGAGCAATAACCAAAAACCTGGCCTGTCTCAAATTTGTAAACCCAACCGTGGAGATTGATCGCCCCTCTGCTTAATGCAGCTGCAACANAAGGATGCGTTCGTAGATGCTCCAGTTGAACCAGCACATTTTCTTCTACCATTGCGGTGACTCGATCTGCGTGCTCGGTGATATGCGAATAATTCTCCTGAATAATCCGATGTGTTGATTCCGCATGAGAGAGCCACGATTTGACAGCCGGGAGCTTTTCGAGCTGAGATTGATCAAGCAGTCCTCCCATGGCTCCACAATGCGAGTGACCACAGATAATAATATCTTTGACACCGAGTACGCTGACTGCATATTCAATCGTTGCAGCTTCTCCACCTTTCACTGCTCCGTACGGCGGGACAATATTGCCAGCATTGCGTAAAATAAACAGTTCTCCCGGATCAGTCTGAGTCAGCAAGTTCGGATTGATGCGGGAATCGGAACAGGTAATAAACAGGGCCAGCGGGTTCTGACCATTAACCAGGCCTTCATAAACAAGCTGCTTAGAACTAAAAATATCGTTCTGGAATTGATGAATACCTTCGACAAGTTTCTGCATGAATATAAGATCCTGAAATCGGAATTGTATGGGCGCAACACAGGAGATCTTCGCGCAGGAAGTCCCGTAAACAACACGTAAGAAAGCGTGAAAAAAGCAAGTATTTATGATTCAACAAATAAGCCAAGCAGACGCACCGACCGAGTATTTTTACTTAGTTGAAAAACCCAAAATACTTAGAGCGAGCATCTATTTAAACAAGCATGGGCACACATACGCCGTTAGCAAGCTGGTGTCCTGTAATGGCAGGAAGGTAGCTTGCGAGTGAAGCAACAACGTTATGCTGCCTACTGATTCCGTAAGGCTTACTTACAAATAAGCTTCGTCGTTTTTTAATGCTGCGTCGTCCTGAGGAAACTGCCTCGAGTTCTTCCTCAGCACCTTCCCCATCTTCAGGGCTAGAGCTTTCCTCTTGAGTCGATTCAGCAAAAGCTGCCACGGTAAATTGAGGGGATGATGCCAACGAAAATGCACACAAACAGACCCATATTGTCATGAGCCTTGCTAGTGAATTTCGTTTTTTCAATCGAACTCGCATCAACTTCAATACCCTTTAATTCGCCAAAAATAAGATCTAAGCACTCAGTGCGCAACATCGACCATTTTACCTCAAGTGATGACAAGTTTCCACCAAATCCAAAGGAAAGTCAATACTCATTCTCTTCACAACACGGCGATACAGTCCTCCTCAGTTGCGAATAAATGGTATTATGTAGCCTGAAAGTCGATTTAAAGCAGATATTCTGACAATAATATTCTAGATTAAATATTGCATGTCTACAGTACTGAAATCATGCATCAGCCAGGCAAGTTCAATTCATAATGGCTACCTATTGTTTGAGATGTTATCTATGATAATTGGGGAAGTTGATGACCATCGATTTACCTTGTCATTAACTGTAGGGAATCTCTATTAATTGAATCC
>JAESQE010000263.1 GCA_016765335.1 Planctomycetaceae bacterium | reverse complement strand
GATGATCGAAACGAACGAGAAGTTTTTGAAGAACGGATTTCTCTCTCCAGGAATTATTACGCCGACCGGAGCCGTTTGGCGGCCTTCATTCTGGGCGTTTGGGACGTACCGATCAGGATTCAATTACTTTGATAATCCCACGGGGCAACCGATAGGTGAATGGACTAATCGACTCGATCTATTTGATCAGCTCAACCTTTCTGGGACAGAACGTTTGCTGATTGGCATAAGGCCGTTGGATCAAGAACAAGGTGCAGGCAGACAATACACCGGCGTGAACTTTCGAAATGGTCAATGGACTGACGAAGCGAATGTGGATCTTCAAACATTGTTTTTTGAAGGCGATTTAGGCGAGATCTTTCCTCGATTCGACCCCTATGATACAGGCAGGCTAGACTTAGGGTTCTCTGTGGGGCGACAACCAATGTCCTTCCAGCAAGGATTGTTGATCAACGAAGACATGATTGATGCAGTTACCGTAACTCGCAACACTCTTTCGGGAGCGGGCAATCTGAATCTTCGCATCACTGGCGTTTACGCCTGGGATAAAATTAATCGCAATAACAATACGCTTGATTCTCAGGCGGACTTTTACGGGATCTTTACGGAAAGTGACTTTGCATCTTCAACGATTAATGCAGACATCGCGTGGCTCAATACGGATAGTGCACAGGGAGGCGTGATGGCTTGGGGATTGAGCGGGATTCAGCGATTCCATGGTCATCAAAACACATACAATTCGTCGTTTCATCTACTGGGGTCTACTGCAACCGATGGGGAGACAGCTGCTTCGGGAAATGGATATCTGTTGTTCAGTCAGTTCTCATGGACTGCACATCATTCGGAAGATTTGATTTACCTGAATAGCTTCTGGGCAATCGATCAATTCACCTCTCCGTCACGAGGACCACTCGGGGGAGGACCGCTTGGGCAAACGGGAATCTTATTTGCAGCTGCCGGCCTTGGTCAGATTGGTGCCCCGCTCAGTAGCCAGGCAACAGATGCAGTGGGAGGCAGCCTGGGATATCAGCTATTCTTTGACGAAACCAGGCAGCAGGTCATCTTCGAATTAGGCGGCCGCACAGGCACCCAAGGCAATGAAGATAGCTCAGTCGGAGCAGTGACTCGTTTCCAAAGAGCAGTCAACAAACACTGGGTCGTTATCCTGGATGGCTTCGTCACAAAAACAGAAGGCCAAAACACCGCCCCCGGCTGCCGACTAGAATTCCTCTCAAAATTCTGAGCCTGTCTTCATTTGAAGGCCATTCAATTGTTTTGTGATTCGATTATTCGGTTTCCGAGATAACAAACTTCTCATTAGATACTCACCGTTTGTGGGCCTGTTGCATTGTCAGATGACCTTGCATTAGCCATTGATGGAGAGTATTTTTTTTCCCATTTCAGGTTGTCCTAGTATTCGGTACAGCTCGGCTACTCTTTTCCTTAGAGAAACGTCATTGGGATTATTGTTCAATTGGTCTTTAAGATTAAGTAGCTCCAGACTCTGGTCGGTGAGTTTATCTGCAATGGATCGATGCATGGTCGCTTTTTTTGGTTTTTTTATCTGTGTGTAAATTACTGAAATTTTATGGTGAGCCTCTTTGTTCCAAGGCTGTTTTGCAACGACAATTTCGAGATCACTGATTGCGGCTTCTTTTTGTTCTGCGTCGCTGTGCATTAACCCTCGTAGCAAGTAAGCCTTGAGTAATAATTTACTATTGTTGGCGATCAGCGGATTGATGATCTCGATTCCGTTAAGCGGCTTACCTTCCATTCGAAGTATCCAAGCTTCTTCGATGAGAGCTCGGTCTGACAGGTTACTAGAGGATTTACGTAGATTTTCCAACTCAGAACGGGCTTGGGGAATGTTGCCGATATCGATTAAGACCTGAATGAGATCCTCGTAAACGAGTGTTTTTTGCTGCGCATCGTTTGAGTATTCAAGGCATTTCCGAAAAGCTTGATCTGAGAGAACCAAATCAGATTGATTCATCGAAACAGTTCCTAGAATCTGCCATGCAGTTGCATCGTCTGGGGTCAGCTTTAGAAGTTCTTGGCATTCTACTTGAGCGAGTGTTTCCTGCCCCAATTGTAAATGTAATTTGATGAGAGATTGAAGAATCTGCGGGAGTAATTTGGAATCGTGGCTGGCAGCTCGGAAGATTTTTTCCGCTAGCAAGAATGCTCCTTGCTGTTGTGCAAAACTGGCGAAAGAGCACAGTTCTTTNGCCGGTAGTAATTCAGGCTTTTTGATCAGACTAAACTGACCTAAGGATTCTTCCCATTTGTCAAGATGTCCAAGCAGTCGTACTCGCAGGAATTCAGCTTCTGGAAGACTAACGGAAGACTGATTGATCGCCGTTGCGACTAACTCTTCTGCACGTCGAGGGTTTTGTTTGGCAATTTGTTTTGCTTGTTCAAATAACCGATTTGGTTGATCGTACCGATACCAGTAGACCCAAATTCCGCAAATCAACATGGTGATAAACAGCACCATGAGTCGACCATGTTTCATCCAGAAGGATGCATTCTCAACGGTAGGCGATTGCGTGTTCATAGCTATCAATTCTGAGGCAAATTCTCTGTGTTCAGAGTCTCGCCTGCACCTTGCTTAACGAGGTGGTACATTCGAGGAGAGAGTTGCCGGAAAATCTCTGTTATATTATTAGGCCACTGAACGATAACGTCAATCTCTGCTGCTTGATTATCTGGGATTGAGAAAAGTAACCTGCGGTCAGAATAGGATAAATAACTTCCCCCACCTTTGACAACTTGTGGGGAAACCTCAGGTTGTTCATCCAACCGAACTGTTGCTCCAACAACATCTGTACCGGATATTGTTCCAATGGGATTAATCCCAATCCAATTTTCTGCTCGGTTGAGGTTTTTAAGTATGGAAACGGGACCATCTTGTTCTGAAATCACCAGGTCAGGAGTTCCATCGTTATTTAGGTCTCCTGTTGCGACTCCTCTTGCAGTATGCGGAGCACTGAACCAGTCGCCAGCTGCGTCACCGACAGGCTGGAATCTTTTGCCTTGCAAATTTCGATAGAGAAATGCAGGTTGTTGATAAGGGGTTTGGCGATTGCGGTAGGTGACATGCCCGTTGGCAATGAATAGGTCGGACCACCCATCCATATCGGCATCTAGAAACACGGTGCCAAATCCAACATACGGCCTGCATAATCCTGCAAGGCCAGTTGCGACCGTGATATGCGAGAATAAGCCTTGCCCTTCGTTGCGGTACAAGTCGTTCTCTTCCAGTTCGTAGTTCGTTACAAAGATGTCAGGAAGTCCATCGTGATTGAAATCACAAACATCAACCCCCATGCTCCCTTCAGGTGCACCGAACTCATTCCCTGATACTCCGGCGATAATTGCCGACTCAATAAATGTTCCTTGGCCCTGTCCCAGATAAAGATGGTTTCGATCTACGTCATTGGCTACATAGTAATCCAAATGACCGTTGGCATCAAAATCAGCGACGACTATTCCTAAGCCTTTTCCGGCGGGAAGAATGCCAGCCTGTTTTGTTTGCTCAGCGAATGTACCATCTTTTTGACCCACAAAAAATCGATCAGGAGCATCCTGGAAGTTACCGGGCATGCAGACATCTCGAAGTCCGCTGGATGGGTCTAAGCATCTTTCATTCGCATCGGGTTCCCATTGAAGATAACCTGTGACATATAAGTCAAGGATTCCATCTCCGGTGACATCAGCCAGGCAAGCAGCTGTGTGCCATCCTTGAATATCGAGTCCAAATTCTGTTGTCTCATCGCGAAAACTTTGTCCGTCTTGATTGATGAACAATTTAGATTGACCATAGCAAGTGATCAACAGGTCCGGGAAACCATCTCGATTGATATCTCCCACGGTCACTCCATGAGAATAATCTATTGCAATATCCAGTCCACTGCCTTCGGTGATATCGACAAAATGGAAATTACCATCGTTGCGATATAAATGGCACGGCAAGCCAGAGACTTCCAGTTGCTCAGAGATATTTCCGCCCCCGATGCAAAGCAGATCGAGATCTCCGTCAACGTCGAAATCAAATAATGCGATGCCCGCCCCGAAGGTTTCGATCATCGTAAAATGGCGAGACTCTCTTCCCGAGTGATGCTTGAATTCAACACCACTTTCAGAAGTGACATCTACAAACCAATCACCTTCTGTGGCAGCACGAAGTGTTGCATCGGCATCCAGGTTCAGTTCATCAACAAGAGTGCCTGTTGACTTGGGAGTATTTATTTCAATCTCAGGTTCATTGCTTTTGTGTTCTTGCCGCTGGCAACCAACGGCAAGAACACAAATCGCAATGACAGTAAATATCTCAAATATCGGTTTCATCTGAACTAATCGCAGTTTTGAAACTCCCAGCATTTTGGAAATTAATGAACCTTTAACTCATCGAGTGAGATTATTTCAATTCCCAATCGAATGTGTTCTCACCTTCTGTGATGGTTAATGTTTTTTCACTTGTTGCAGAGGATCGAAATTTTTCCGGAATATCGTCGCGTTTCGGTGCTTCGGGAATTGCTCCGGAATCATCCATCTTGACTTCTGGAGCGAGCGGGAAAATCGCAACTTTGNATTCACCAGCAGTCAGTTCCGCTGTAAAGCTACCGTCTTCACCTAATTTTGTTCCCCAAGATCCCATCGGTAGTTTGTCAAATGCAATGGTTGCATTCGTTACTGGGCTACCACCGGAGGTGATCTTTCCAGTGACGGTTGCATTCATTGCTGGGCCGACAGGTTCTTCGCCACCTCCACAACCAAGTAAAGAGACGGACAGTAGTGAAGTCATAGCCAAGCAGGTAATAAAACTAAATTTGTTTTCTGGCATCACTGATTAATTCCTTAATGGTAAATCTGAAATACTCTCAGGTAAGCTCAGAGCAGATTGAATCTTTGCTATATTTTACAGCAGTGAGATGTAGCAAAAGGAAGCCTGATCCAAACTCGAACCAAGCTTCCTAGTGCACCTATTTTGTTTAAGTCTTTACTCATTTAATCTTAGAATGCACCGATGACGTTTCTGTCACGGCGGTCTGCCAGGTTAAAGGCGGTTCCCATGTCGATACTACTCGAAAGGAATCGAACAGAACCATCGGCCAGCACAACCTGCAAACCACCAGTATGGGCCGATTGAAGCGGTGTATTGGCCGGTCCCTCTCCTCCACCACCAACATATGGGTGGCTGGCTCGGTCAGGTTTGGACCCAAGTGACCAGTTGGGGTGCAATGTTGTAATGTTGGCGGTATGGTAAGCCGAGGGGGCCCAGGCGTTCGCAATGCCCATCCAGGCACCCCAGTTGTAACCGGCACGAATGTCAGTATTATTGGCACCCCAATCGGACTGTTCTCCCACCATCATCGTGTTGGAAGTTCCGTCAGTAATATCTTTGAATTGAACACTACTGTTGACATGTAAAATACCATTCGCATTTGCAACGACACTGCCTCTAAGACCATCCACGCCAATACGACCGGGGATCGTGATGTTGGTTCCATCCAGGATATTATTGTTATCTGCATCTAATGGAGCTGCTCCCAATGAGACACCAGCAATTCCTGTGTAACAAGGGATCATTAACTGAGCATTTACACCACGATTTCGAAACAGAGGAAGAGGGCTGGAAGGACAGGTATAGCCTGGGACAGAAAAACGGTTATAAACTGGGAAGTTTGTTGCCCATCCAGGCCACACTTCTGTGTTGACTCTATCATAGGCATTAGCTTGTTCAACATAAGGCAGCAGTGACAACCAGAATGAACTTCCCCAGTTGGTCGGCGTGCATTGATTACCACCGTAAGGGAACGTATTGTAAACGTCGTGGTAGTTGTGTAGTGCCAAGCCAATTTGCTTTAAGTTGTTTTTGCAGGACGAACGTCGTGCCGCTTCGCGTGCTTGTTGCACAGCAGGGAGTAATAATGCGACCAGGATCGCAATGATGGCAATCACCACCAATAACTCGATCAACGTGAATCCACGTCGAAACGAACTCATACTCTTGTAATTCATAACTTTGGTCCTCAAAAGAACGAAGAGAAAGGGAAAACGATCAGACTGATTAAAGGGCTAGAACGCCCATTTTATATAGAATGAGTATTTCAATATAATTAAAGACTGATAAGACCTCAAGCCTAAAACAAATATGTGCCCACTTTTTTGTTCATTACTTCGCTAAACCTCTTTGCTACCCCGGTGATCACTTACTTGTCCACTCTTTCGTTTATGCTAGTGCTATGGCAGATGCCTTGATCATTGGGTAGCAGCCGTTTAGAATAAGAACAGGTTTATGTGACCTCTTTGTCCCACCACCTTAGCTATGGACTCGATCTTCATGACAAGCTTCCCACGCACTTCTCGTCGTTCTTTCCTCAGTGCTTCGGCTGCAGTTGCAGTTACGATGGCTGCTCCGGCTTTTGTTCGAGGCCGTAATTTAAACTCGAAAATTCAAATTGCAGGAATCGGAGCAGACGGCAAAGGCTGGTCAGATATCAAAGAGGTGGAAAGTCATCCTCAGTCTGAATTCGTTGCCTTTTGTGACGTAGATCTCTCGCGGACAAGTAAAGTTCGCAACCTCGTGCCCGGTGCTCCAATTTATCAAAACTACCGAGACATGTTGAGCGAGTTGGGCGACAAGATTGATGCCGTGACTGTTTCTACGCCGGATCATACTCACGCGTTGATCAGTTTGGATGCGATGCGACAAGGCAAGCATGTCTATTGTCAGAAGCCACTGACTCGCACTGTTTGGGAAGCGCGTCAAATGCGGCTTCAATCTGCAAAGTCGGGTGTCATTACACGCATGGGCAACCAAATTCATTCGCACTCGGCTTATCGCACAGCAGTTAAACTGATCCAGGGCGGAGCCATCGGGAAGGTGCAAGCCATTCATTCCTGGGTCGGAACCACCGGTCATGGTCGAAGCGGTTTGTTGAATCGCCCAAAAGTGAATGCAAAAGTGCCGGATACCTTAAACTGGGACATGTGGATTGGTGTTGCACCGATGCGACCTTACGGCGGAAATCGTGTTTACCATCCATTCACCTGGAGAGACTGGCAAGATTTTGGTTCAGGAGCGATTGGCGATTTTGGTTGCCATCTTCTTGATCCGGTTTACACAGCCCTCAAAATTACCGGCGATCCGATCAGTGTGAAATCTGAGCATACCGGGATGAACGATGAAGTCTGGCCTGCATCAGAAACATTACAATATGTAGTCCCGGGTACTCAATATACTTCAGGGAAAACATTACCGATCAGTTGGTACGATGGCGGTCGGCGACCCAACCCGGGTCTTGCTAAACTTGCTCCAGGGCAAAGCCTGCCAGCTAGTGGTTCAATATTTGTAGGCGAAGGCGGAAAGACTTTGATCCTGCCTCACGTT
>JAESQE010000262.1 GCA_016765335.1 Planctomycetaceae bacterium | reverse complement strand
ACGGCTTGCATAAAGAAAGTGTTCTGGCCACAGATGTTGGATACTTCTGGGGCCAGAACAATACCCAGTGAGGTCCAGCCAATTTTGCATGGACTGGCTATAATTTCCTCAAAATTTTCTTTGCGCCCCAGCCACCCTTTTGTTCATTTTTCACCGGATATCGTAACTGGGGCCAGCGTTCCGCGGCTGATTGTGTGTGGCAAATGTCCGAAGGCAGCCCATTTCGCAAAACGAAAAAACAAACCTACTACTCTCGGAGTAACTTTGCATCAGTACGTATAGGGTATTGACTTCAGGCATAACTGATGAGTATGATTTACGAACGTTCGGTTGTCGAATAAGATGTTTTTTTCCAGAGGTGTTAATGGTTCGCTGTCTTCTCATCCTTGCGCTTGTGTCCAACCAGCTCCTTTCATTGGGGCAAGGGGCGATGTATATTTGCATGGGGAGTGATGGCACTTTTTGTCTTGAAACGGAACCACACACCTGCACCTGCTGCGAACAAGGCCAGCACGAAGAAGCTGATCATGATTCGAATGCCTGTGCGTGTTTTTGTGCTCAGACTGAAGCCGGTCTGATTTCGGAAGATGAAGAATGTATTCCGTCCTGTGAAATTACCTCATCAGCCCAATCGCCATCTACTGAAGAAGCAGTCCTCATTAATGAAAATGGTTGTGGCTGTGTGCATCTGATGATTGCAAATGGGCAATCGCTACCAAGTCCTCGTATGACTTACGATTCTGGCTTGGAATTGAATCGACAGGCAGGCTTGGCTCAACCGTTTTTCATACCACGCAACTCTGGCAGTACGGCTTCACTGCGTTTTACATCCAGTGCTGAGATTGCATTTTGTAAGACTCGCCTCGATGTTTGCAGTCTCATAATGCGCTGTTAATCAGCCTCTTTTTGCTGCGTTTTTGGCTCGATGAAAATTTCATTTTGAGCCGAATTATTCTTATTGCATTGATCTGCTTTTGCGTATGCGCATGGCTGTGTTGGAACTCGTGAAATCCACCTATTGGATTCGACGAGTTGGACTAAACACGCCCGTGTGATGTCGCAAATGAGTAGGTCTTCCCGGTTGCCAAGCAAGAGGTCAAGATGTCTACAATAGTACCCCCCACGGATCAGTCGCCACATGGTCCACCTTCGAATGAAAAGCAACATCAAGGCTTAGTGAGCCGGATTCTCAATAGTCTCCCCACATTTATTGTCTTCTTATTGCTGGGAGGCGTGATGTATCTGGGGCATCATTCAGGCTGGAAATTGATGGCTGCTTCGGAGTTATTCGGGGAAGTCAAGCACGAGCAGGATGACTGGTGCGAGGAGCATCTGGTATCTGAAACGATATGTATCGAATGTGATCCCACCTTGTACCCCAAGCCCAAAGAGTACGGATTTTGTGATGTGCACGGAGTGGCGGAATGTGTGATCGATCATCCGGATTTGGCACAAGTGAAGCAAGATCCCCAGTTGCCTCAGTACGATACCGCAGCTGCAATTTCAGTATTACCCCGTCCGAAAAATAATCCGCTGGAGGCTTTGCACAAGTCTCGAATCCAGTTTGCATCAGCAGAAAGTGCCCGTAAATTCGGTATCAATATCGATATTGTGCAGCAGCGTCTGATGAGAGATGAAATTACTGCAAATGGAGAAGTTGTTTATGATCCGATGCGAGTCGCTCATCTTTCCTCCAAAGTGCCTGGCACCGTTGTTGCGGTTCTAAAGACAATTGGTGATCCTGTCCGGAAAGGAGAAATTGTCGCGATTGTTGACGCAGTTCGTGTTGGCGATGCAAAATCTAAACTGATTCAGGCTCTTGTTCAGGTTCAGTTTGAACAAGCCAAAGTTGAGCGTTTACAAGTTGCTGGGAAAAACGGAAGCATTGCAGGCAAGTTTCTATTAGAAGCTGAAGCTGCTTATCGAAAAGCAGAGGTTGATTTGATTGCAGCAAGACAGGAGCTGGCTAACCTCGGTTTTGTTTTGTCTGATGAAATTGAGAAGAGTGATCCCAAAAAACTCTCCGCGGAACTGCTTCATCAGGACATACCGACTCATCTCGTCGGTGCCTTGCCACGGCGGCAGCAAACGGCCAATCTCATTCCGATTCTCGCCCCTTTTGATGGCGTTGTGACGTCACAGGAAGTTGTCGCGGGTGAAGTTGTTGATTCCACCACAATGATGATCAATATTACTGATCCTTCGCAAATGTGGTTGTTGCTTAATGTGCGTCAGGAAGAAGCAAAGTACGTGCACGTTGGCCTGCCGGTTCGATTTGAAGCCGATGATGATTCCCTGCAAATCGATGGAAATATTTCCTGGATCAGTCCAGAGATTGATCCGCAGACTCGTACGATTCAGGTTCGNATNNTCTTGGATAANNCTTCAGGNTNGTTAAGAAATCGCATGTACGGCACGGGGCAAATTGTTTTACGAGAAGAGCCGAATGCGATTGTTGTCCCCAAAATTGCAGTGCAATCGACTTCGGATGCTCACTTCGTGTTTGTGCGTGATAAAAATTACTTCGATGAAGATTCCCCCAAACTTTATTACGTGCGGCAAGTTCGAATCGGGGCCAGTGATGGTGAGTTTGTCGAACTGCTTGCCGGTGTGCTGCCGGGAGAAGTGATTGCGACCCAGGGAAGTAGTGTTCTGCTCAGTCAACTTTTACGCAGTAACCTGGGTGCAGGTTGCGGTTGTCATCAGGATTGACTGAAAGGAATCAGCTATGGATTTTTTAAATCGAGTCATCGATTTTTCACTACACAATCGCATGATTGTGCTGTTGGGAGTTGCAGCTGCTGCTGTAGCCGGGATGGTCGCATTGCGCAATTTAGATGTTGATGCCTTCCCGGATACAACGCCGGTGCAGGTGCAGATCAACACAATTGCGCCCTCGCTTGCTCCCGAAGAAGTCGAACGGCTCATTACGTTTCCAGTCGAGCAGGCAATTAGCGGATTGCCTGGGTTGGAACAGGTTCGTTCGATTTCAAAGTTTGGACTCTCGCAAGTTGTCGTTATCTTTGAAGAGGGAATCGACATCTACTTTGCCCGCCAGTTGATTAACGAGCGGCTTTCAAACGTCGAACTTTCTACCGGGATTGAACGCCCGAAGATGGGGCCGGTTGCAACGGGTCTGGGGGAAGTCTTCCATTATGTGGTGACCGGGCAAGGCACCGAGCCAACCGATTTACGCACAATTCACGATTGGGTGATTAAGCCGCCGATGCGTACCGTGCCCGGAACTGCGGAAATTAATAGCTGGGGCGGGTACGAAAAACAGTATCAGATTCGTGTCGATCCCAATCTGCTGATCAAACATGATTTGACGTTCAACGAAGTCGTCGAAGCTGCCCAGCAGAACAACTTGAATGTGGGCGGCGGGAATATCAATGAATCCAGGGGCATGCTGCTGGTTCAGGGGTTGGGGCGCACGACTGATGTGAAACAGATTCAGCAAATGGTGATCTCGTCCAAAGAGGGCGTCCCGATTCGTATTGCAGATGTTGGCGAAGTGATTATTGGTCACGAAATTCGTCGCGGTGCAGTTACCGCAGATGGAAAAGGGGAAGTCGTGCTTGGGATCGGCTTCATGCTGATGGGAGAAAACAGCCATGAAGTGACCTGGGCAATGAAGGAAAAATTGAAATTGGTGAGTGAAACCCTGCCCGCTAACGTGCAGGTTATTCCGGTGTACGACCGCACGGAATTGGTTGGTTATGTAATCGATACGGTTAGAAAGAATCTCTTCGAAGGCGGGCTGTTCGTCATTGCAGTATTGTTTGCATTTCTGGGTAATATCCGAGCAGCAGCGATTGTCGCCCTTGCGATACCGCTTTCGATGCTGTTTGCATTTACCGGCATGTATCGATTTGGTATCGCAGCCAGTTTGCTGAGTCTGGGCGCGATTGACTTCGGGCTGGTTGTCGATAGTTCTGTGGTGATGATCGAAAATTGTGTGCGTCACTTGGCTCATGATCAAAATAGCGGGAAAAACCGACTGGATATTATTCGAGATGCAGCTGTTGAGGTTCGCAGGCCCACCATGTTTGGCGAACTGATCATCATGATTGTTTATTTGCCGATTTTAACTTTGGAGGGGATCGAAGGAAAACTATTCCGTCCGATGGCGCTCACGGTCATCTTTGCGTTGATCGGTTCCATGATTCTGTCATTAACATTGATGCCGGTCCTGGCCAGCTTCTTTCTCCCGAAAAAAATTGAAAAGCGGGAACCGTTTTTGATGCGGATTGCTCATGCGATTCATTATCCGATCCTGCAATTTTCAATGAATCACAAAGCAGCAGTCGTCGGCTTTGCGGCCACGGTGATGATTATTGCGTTCGGGATGATCGCTCCGAATCTTGGGTCGGAATTTGTGCCTCGGCTTTCCGAAGGTGCGATTGTTTGTGGTGTAATCCGCTTAGCCGGAACAGATTTGGATGATTCAATTCGCTCGAACACACAAATGGAAAAAGCGATTCTGGCAGAATTCCCCGATGAGGTAGAACACGTCTGGAGCCGTATCGGTTCAGCAGAAATTGCAACCGATCCGATGGGGGTCGAACTGACAGATCTTTTTATCACCTTGAAGCCTCGTTCGGTCTGGAAGAAGGCGAAAACACAAGCGGAGCTGACAGAGAAACTGGAAAAAATTCTACGAGAGTTTCCGGGAACAAAACTTGGATTTGCTCAGCCGATTGAAATGCGAATTAACGAAATGGTGTCGGGAATCCGTGCAGATTTAGGTGTCAAACTGTTTGGTGATGATTTCGATATTCTCGTTGAAAAAGCACAGGAAATAGAGCAAATAGTCAGCTCAATTGACGGGTCTGCGGATGTTAATACCGAGCAGATAACCGGGCAGCCAGTGTTGCAGATTAAAATCAAGCAGGATCAAATTGCACGATACGGTTTGTCTGCAAAAGAGGTGCTGGACTTGGTCGAATCAATTGGCAGCAAGCCGGTTGGCGAAATAGTAGAAGGACAGTTGAGATTTCCGTTAATTATTCGCTTGCCGGAAAAGGTTCGGCAAAGCCCGAAAACAATTGGCGCCATGTTGATCTCGACTCCTAACGGAGAACGGATACCGCTTTCCCGGCTCGCAACTGTTGAAGTGGTCGAAGGGCCATCCACGATTACTCGTGAATGGGGGCAGCGGCGAATTACAGTTACTTCTAATGTGCGAGGACGAGACCTGGGAAGTTTTGTCGCTGAGGTGCAACAGAGAATATCAGCGGAACTGTCGCTTCCATCGGGGCGGTATCGCGTGGAGTATGGAGGTCAGTTTGAGAATCTTCAGCGAGCACAACAGCGATTAATGATTGTAGTACCAATTGCGTTGGTGCTCATCTTCATTTTGCTCTACATGACCTACGGCAACCTGATCGATCCCTTCAGAGTCTTCACCAGTATTCCGTTTGCGTGGGTTGGAGGCCTGTTTGCACTTTGGTTGCGAGACATGCCGTTTTCGATTTCAGCTGGTATCGGTTTCATTGCGATGTCGGGCATTGCTGTGCTCGATGATATGATTCTGGTTTCGTACATCCGGCAGCTTAGAGAAAAAGGAGTGGAGTTGAACGAAGCCGTCACGCAGGCAGCCGTGACTCGGCTGCGGCCTGTCTTAATGACAACACTCGTTGCCAGTTTGGGCTTCTTGCCAATGGCAATTGGAGATGGAATGGGGTCAGAAGTGCAACGCCCGCTAGCAACGGTTGTGATCGGAGGAGTCATTGGCTCAATGGTGATGTCACTGCTGGTACTGCGAGTCATTTATCTGTTGTTTAATGCACCAGTCACACAGAAGGAAATATCCAGTCATTCGAATGAAAACAAGAATGATCTGGACAACGAGGAATGTTAAGGGAACCTCTATTAATTGGTTCTCTCCCTTACGAAGGGGGAGTTAGGGGGGGGAAACTGTGTTTTATAACCAAACTGAATTCGAGAACCTCTGGGATTCAATTAACATAGGTTCCCTTAAGAAGCGACAATACCGTACGCTTCAAAAAAGTAAACTTTTATCAGGAGAAGATGAATGCTGATTTTACGACGATGTTTTATGTTGATTCCAATGCTGGCGATAGCCTTTGTTATCGGTTGCGGGGGGGACGCATCAACTGATTCAGAAAGTAGTGCAGTTGAAGATCATGCGGAATCTGGTGAGGAGCAC
>JAESQE010000261.1 GCA_016765335.1 Planctomycetaceae bacterium | reverse complement strand
CAGCTAGTACGGTTTCGCCTCGATAATCAAGACCAACGATTGTTCCGCTATCGCCTTGTAAGGCCCTTCGCATTGGTTCCGCCATCGTACCAGACATGGGGACCGTCGCATGGTGTCCCCGGCTTCCAGAATCGTTATCGTGGCGGTGACTTAGCAGAAAGACGATATTATCGTTCTCTAATGTGGCTAATGTGAATTCACCTGTTTTTCCAAATCCGGAAACCTGTTCGTGCGCATCAATGACCTGGCTCATCGTGGCATAGCTGGCACCTCGGGGGTCAACATCCTGGCTATGGAGACGGTCGAATCTACCGATGGCTTCAATCAAATTCGCATGGGCATTGACTGTATCTGTCAGCTGCATTTCTGTTTGGTCGAACGCAGCGTTGTAAAGCATGCATACAGTAATCGCCACAGCCACGGTGGCAATGCCCCCCATGAATACAACGGAATAGAGTATAATACGAACGCGGTCTTTCATCGACTATTTCCTGGTAGTTGAATATCTCTGATGTTCTTACCCATGCAATCTGCATAAACAAAGTCGCACGATGAAAGCCTAGGTTGCATTATGGCATCAATTGGTACGAATAATTTTTTTAGAAGCAAGAACAGCAAACAGACAAGTCATGATTCCTACAACCCGTACAGCTAGCCTTCTCCAGGCTGCCAACTCCTCAAATAAAAGCAATGCAGTGACTGCGCAGTGATAGGAAGTTAGTGAATTGCTTCAGATTGATCAGTTTTCTACCCGCATTACCGGGTTACGTAAAAACTTCAGATGTCTACAGCAACCACCCCAATTAGCTGCGTCTTCAGTGAGCCGCCAGGGGAGCAAAGCAAGAGGCGATTGTTTTGGCAGAGCGAAGTCCATCAACAGCCGCGGTGATAATCCCACCTGCGTAGCCAGCTCCTTCTCCGACCGGATACAGACCGGCAAATCCATCGGTTTGACGCGTTTCGCGGTCTCTTTGCAAACGGACCGGGGCACTGCCTCGCATTTCCGGGCCGACCAATGTTGCATTTTTCAGGAACTCGCCTCGCCAACGCTCATCAAGCAAAGGCAAACCTTCACGGATCGCTCGGACGACTGCACCGGGTAAAACTTGCGATAAATCCGCAGGCACGGTTCCCCGTTCATAAGACGAATCAATACCAGGATCTGTACTCGGTTTTTGATTCAGGAAATCGCTTGCCGTTTGGATCGGACACAAGTAATTGCCTCGACCGATTTCATAAGCAATTCGTTCGTACTGACGTTGTATTTCCACCCCAGCCAACGGATGGGAGCTACCAAATTCTTTGGGATTCAATGTCACCATCAAGCCGCTGTTGGCATACGGCGTATCGTGACGGGATCGACTCATGCCGTTGGTGCAAAACATTTCTGGTTCGGAAATCGAGGGAATCACAAACCCGCCTGCACACATGCAAAATGTGTAAAGATCCCGTTTCCCTTTGGTGATCAGCGAATAATCAGCAGCTCCGAGAATCTGTTCGTACTCTGGGTTTCCATACTTGTGCTGATTGATCTGCTCTTGAGGTTGTTCGATCCGCAGTCCCAACTGAAACGGCTTTTGAAACATCGGCACACCCAACTCATAAAGCATTTCATAGGTGTCCCGGGCACTGTGCCCAATTCCCAAAATTACCTGAGACGCTTTGATGTACCCCGAAGAAGTATGAAGCCCGCGAACTTTTCCGTCTGCAACATCTAATTTATCGACACAACAATTGAATCGATACTCTCCACCAAACTCTTCGATCTTTCGACGAAAGTTCCGACAGATCATCGGCAACTTGTTGCTTCCCAAATGCGGACGGTGTTCGTACAGAATCGATTCTTTGCCGCCACATTCGACAAACGACTCAAGCACCCAATCGACATCAGGACCAGTCATCCTGCAAGTCAGCTTCCCATCACTAAAGCACCCTGCTCCCCCCTCGCCGAACAGATAATTGTTTTCGCGATCAAAATTTCCGCCGCGATCAAATTCCCGAACCGCAGCGACGCGTTGCTTGACTGCATCACCTCGTTCAAGAACCAAAGGCGAGTACCCTTTTTTTGACAGATAATAGGCAGCCAGCAAACCAGCAGGGCCAGAACCAACAATCACGGGACGGTCTTCTAATTCGCCCGTACCAGGCGAAGGATCATCAAATGATTTGTGATTGTAATAGCTCGTGTTCGGAAGATTCGTCCATGTTTTCGAACCAGCCACACCTTCACAAAGCTCAACAGCCAATGAATAAACGAACTGCAAAGAGTACCGATTCCGAGCATCCAGGCTTTTACGCAAAATCCGCCAGGAGAGAACATCTTCTTCAGAAATCCCCAACTGGCGCACAATCGTCTCGGACAAAGAACTTTCGTTCTGCTCAATCGGCAAATGAACATTGGTCATGCGAAGTATCATAGGATCGAAATGATACG
Organism: Planctomycetaceae bacterium; assembly: GCA_016765335.1. Classification (GTDB taxonomy): domain Bacteria; phylum Planctomycetota; class Planctomycetia; order Planctomycetales; family Planctomycetaceae; genus Rubinisphaera. Next base: position 5,552 of record JAESQE010000261.1, on the reverse strand, counting down.
CAAGCAGCAACACGATTACAAATCAGCCTTGCCTAATGCGACAGAGATCAGACATTCTGACCTGCTAATGTCAGTCGCAAGCCTTACCCAGGGTCGCATTAGGGAAAGGCCAGGACGGTTACATCAGCTTGGGTTTCTTCATTAGTATTTTGTGGCTCTTGAATTTGTACAAGCCAGGTCTTGGCTGCTCCTGAGAAATCCAGAGCTGATGAGGAGACTTCGCAACGGTTGCCACTAGGCCATTGAACCGAAATTTTCTGTATAGTGCTTAGATTCTCAACCGCAAAATAGATTTCGTTGGGACTGGAAGACAGATAGCTCATGCCCGAAAAGACATCTTTCACTCGGTCGCCCTTTTCGGTTGTCAATGTGACGCGAGCACCAATTCCATCGCGGTTGGAAGCTTTACCAACAAGCTGCAAGACAATGCCCCGGCTCGTGGATGAAGTCTTATTCAATAGTAGAGCTGAAGGTTCGAGAGTATTTACGAAGACAAGATCAAGCTTGCCATTTCGGTTGACGTCTCCAGTCGCGACACCTCTGCCTAAATGAGGCTGAGAGAAATAACTTGTTGCAGGAAATGTTGCACTTGTAAAATTATCGTTCTCCATTTCATTAACAAGGTAAAGCGGGACTTGCTTAACCTGAGCATTGACCGGTTGATGCACAACGTGGCCGTTGGCGATTGCGATATCTTCGTCGCCATCAAGATCGAAATCACCTGCAACACAACCGAATCCAACATAAAGTTTTCCGAGTTGATTAATGCCTCTCCTGCGACTGACATACACAAAACTCCGCTCCCCATCATTGCGATACAAACTAAATAATTCTTCTTCGTAGTTTGTCACAAAAATATCGGGTAAGCCATCTTGGTTAAAATCGGTTGAGGTAATTCCCATGCTGCCATTCGGGTTGGCCATATCATCTAAAGCCAATCCTGAAATCATTGACTGATCTTCAAACTGGCCTTGCCCATTATTGACATAAAAGAAATTAGGTTCCGTATCATTAGCAACATAAATATCGAGGTCACGATCTTGATCAAGATCAATCAAAAGGACTCCCAATCCTTTTCCGCCTTCGTTAAGACCTGCCTGAGATGATAGTTCAAAAACACCGTTTCCTTGATTCATATACAGCGAGTCGGTAATGCCATTGAACTGTCGAGGCGGACACACATCTGCTTCGCCGCTTGGCCCTTGGCACGGTGGATTGTTCGTCAGGCTCCAGTCAACATAATGCGACACATAGAAATCCAATAAACCATCATTATTGAAATCTCCCCAGGCGGCACTGGTGCTCCATTGATCGTCGGTCAATTTTGCCATGACGGCTTCGTTCGAAAATGTACCATCCCCATTATTGTGCCACAGGACAAGCCCGCCAAATCCAGTCACTAACACATCAGTAAAACCATCGTGATTATAATCCCCGCAGGCCACGCCGTGCGAGTAATAAAATGCATCTGAAACGCCCGCTGAAGAACTGACATCTTCAAACTGCTCAGGAGAAACTTGTCTAAGCAACCGAGATGGCAATCCCGTTAATCCCGTTTTGTTAATCGATCCACCAGATGGAAACAATAAATCGAGATACCCATCACGGTCATAATCAAACAGACCAACTCCTCCCCCAAGCGATTCTACAATTGAGAGCATTTGAGATTCTTCGCCGTTCTGGCAGACNACTTTTTGCAAATCCAGCGAGGAAGANTGCTCAAAAACAGGAGGACGCAATGCCTGGACTTCTTCCGGATCACTACGAGGTTGCTTCGATTTATTGCAACCTGTGATGCCACTGAGCAGACAAAAAGAAACAAGCAGGCCATTCACGATTGCTGTCAGATTCTTCAGCTTACAAAATTGCAGTTTTTCGGGGGTCATATTCTGCCTTTAACAGCGCCTGCCAGAATTCTATTGAGGAACAGGCAATTGCCCGTGTTCTTTGAGAAGTTTAAGAGTCGCTTCATGATTTGGTTCGTACTTTAACACACTTTTTATCCAAGTCAGTCCCTGATACTCTGAAACATGCTCCAAAATGATGATGCCAACTTGAAGCCGGACCTCGACATCTGCTGGGTTCGTTCTGAGTTTATCAATCAGCACATCGCAAGACGCCAAGGCATTTTTGGATCGAGCAACTTTTTCAGCTTCTACCCGAGCCTCTTGCTTGCGTCCCGCCTGACTCAACGCAAGCGAATAGCTGTACCGGGATCGCCAATCGTAAGAATTCTGCTCAAGTGCCAGTTCGAAGTGACGGATTGCCTCTGGGTAATTCTCCAGGGCCAACTCTAACTGCCCGTAGACCGCAAAAAACTTTGCTTTCGCTTGTACCGCTGGATCCCCCAGGTACCGATAAGCATTTTTTAAGAGATTTGGATCTTCTTTCCTGCACAATTCCAGAGTTTTGCGAGCCTCTTCAAACTTCTGTAACTGTATATTACATTCTGCGATCCCGATTAAGCCTGGCTGCTTAATCTCCATAATCTCATTTGTTTTCTTGTAATATTGCAGCGATTCTTCGTACTTTTGCTTACTGATCAGAATACGAGCCAAATTGTAAGATGCAGCTGCATGGCGAGGAGAAAGTTCGATCGCTGTTCGAAATTCATTTTCCGCACTTTCCAAATCCGAGCCATGCTCCAACAAGCGTCCNTTAAGGAAATGAGGTTGTGGATCTTGAGGAAGATCTGCTTCCCAGATTCCGATCAGTTGATAAGCATCATCAATGCGGTACTGCAATACACAGCCCCGAACGTAAGCATCGCAAATTTCTGAAAGATCGTCACCGGCTTGCAACAACTCTGAGAGATGCTTTTCAAGCTGCTCCATCCTTCCGGCTTGAGCATACGCCAACCATTGCTCACGTTTCAGAAGCTGAGCATCGTAACCAAGAGACTTTGCCAAATTCAATTGGCGGGACATTTCAGGAAATCGGCTTTTTTTTCGATAGAGCCGAGCACGTATAAATGCAAATTCGGGGCGCATGAATTTGGTGGCTTCTCCTCGTTCTATCCACTTCGAAGCAGTCAGCAAATCCTGTTGAAAGATAGCGTNGTGTGCCATGCTCAGGCAATAGCTGGAATAATACCAGTAAAGCCCTCCCGAAAGCAGAACAAGAATACCCACTAGTAGAAGAAATCGCTTGAGCACAATACCAGACATACCCGCAAACAGAACAGGAACCGAGCAAGGTGGAAAGATGAGAGATCGCATTTCATTAACCTCTCTGTTCCNGTTAGCAAATCACTTGCTCGGTCATCATATCTGAGTAGGCATCACCTGTGTAGCCACTGCAATGATACACCCGAGGCCTGAATTCGCACAGATTGCCACTGGTCACATGGCTAGGCCTCGTAGCGGTTGGGTTGTGTAGCAACAAGATGTTTGTGCCATGTGAGTTCCTTGCTATATCAGAAGCACAATTGAAACTGGATGCACATGTCGCATTCATCTCGTGCCTCACGGCACCCAACCACTAAGGTGGTCGGGCCACCCGCGTGTAGTATTTACAAAACGTCATCAAGCACAACACGCATTAACCGGATGAACCAGAAATAAAGCCGTCGCGAAGGAATTGACTCAGAGACAGGAGCTTCCCTTAAGCGGAGAATTCTTTCAAATGATCGAGGGTTTTTTGTGCTGTTCCTGAATCTATGCTTTGAGCTGCGTGCTGGGTGGCCTCTTTCAGGTCGGTATATTTCCCTGTCACCCAAAGGCCAGCTGCGGCATTTGCCAGGACAATATCACGAGCAGAACCTTTTTCTCCCCGGAATACTCCCTGGATCATTGCAGCACTTTGCTCTGCTGTCTGGACTTGCAAACCATCAATTTTTGCTGGCTGCAATCCGAATGTTGCAGCTGTCCATTGATGCGAACTGACTTGGTCGCCTTCGACAAGGTAGACCTGCGTGCTTCGCCAGAGGCAGACTTCGTCTATTTCGTTGTTACCGCACACGATCGCTGCGCGTGTTGTTCCCAGCATCGCCAGGGCATGAGCCAGTTTTTCTGCAAAAGAATCTCGAATCGTGCCTATAAGCTGAAATTCTGCTCGGGCAGGATTTGTCAGCGGTCCCAGTAAGTTGAAGATAGTTCGGACTCCCAAAGATTTTCGAACCGGGCCTAAGTGCTTCATCGCCTGGTGAAGCAGCGGCGCAAAACAGAAGCCAATCCCGACTGTATCGATACATTGATTAACCTGTTCGGGAGACAGATCAATTTTAACTCCCAGTTTTTCCAGTACATCTGCGGACCCACTTGTGCTGGAAACAGATCGATTGCCATGCTTGGCTACAGTCACCCCGGAAGCTGCACAGACAATCGCAGTTGCGGTACTGATGTTGAATGTATGCAGGCCATCTCCGCCCGTGCCACANGTATCGAGCAGGCCGCTGCCTTGTTCCCGGATGAGCGTGCAGCGTTCCCGCATTGCAGTGGCTGCGCCTGCGATTTCATCCACTGTTTCGCCTCGCTGGGCCATCATGCACAGCAAACCTGAAACTTGAATCGGATCGCTTTGTCCATCCATGATTTCACAGACAACATCGTGCATTTGGCTTCGGGACAACGTGCCCCCTGTGATCACTTCTCGAAGGGCTGCTTGTAATGCGCTGTTCATTATTTTCCTGCCATGATAAAAGTGCACTATTTAATAAATAGTTAGAGTTCGAGCCTCTGCATCGAGGATGTATCAAGTCGACAAATTCTGAATCAGCGAATTTTATCTAGCCCCGGCAATCCGCTACGAAAACAGTATTTCAGAAGTGGGCATTGGTTGCAACGTGGTCTACGGGCAATGCAAATTTCGCGTCCCAGGAATATTAAACGATGCGAATAATTGATCCACTGATTCCTGGGAAGAATTTCCATTAAATCCTGTTCAATTTTCTCTGGTTGATTCTTTACCGTTAGCCCGAGCAGCCGACTGATTCTGCGGACATGAGTGTCAACAACGACGCCGGTTGCTATGCCAAACCAGGTTCCCAAGACAACATTGGCTGTTTTTCGACCGACCCCTGGCAACACAATCAATTCCTCAAGGCTTTCAGGAACTTCACCATCGTGCGAGTCAACCAGTCCATTCGCCATGCCAATCAGGCTGGCTGCCTTGGCACGAAAGAATCCCAACGAGTGCACAATTTTCTCTATCTCCAACTGTTTGCCCAAGGCCAGATCCTCCGGAGTAGGATACCGTTCAAACAGCCCTGGCGTGACTTTATTAACACGCGCATCGGTGCACTGAGCAGAGAGAATTGTAGCCGCTAGTAATTCGTAAGCGTTTTTATGAAGCAGCGCACATTCGACAACAGGATACTTCTTCTTGAGGATACGTAAGATGTTGCGTACCTGTTTTTTTTGATCGTCCTGGAGGGAAACAATACCAGATTGAGATGGTTTCGTTTTTGGTTCCACGACAACACGTTTGGAAGATTTTCGCTTCTGCATCTTATACCAATCCCAATGATAGCTAGCGATAAGTCTTCGTTCTTGCAGGCCTTAGTTCCAGGCAGACAAGAATGTCTACCCTCCGCTGGCAATGTCTTTTGAATT
>JAESQE010000260.1 GCA_016765335.1 Planctomycetaceae bacterium | reverse complement strand
AATTCATCCAAATTCAAAAGCGCCCTGGCAACAGCTGTCCAAGAAGCAGCTTCAGAAACGGATACTGTTTTAGAGTCCCGTTTCCCGACAAGTAATTTTGCATCATCGGGATGATCTTCAAAAACTTTTCGTTGCTGGTACAAGTAGCTTTCCAGTTGATTCAATTCCTGGTCACCGGGCGGGCGAGACATGCAAAGTTGAAAAGCATAGTTCAACTTCTTGTGATCAGTATTCAAATTCTGATCGAGAATTCGTGTTGCGAATGCTTGTGCAAACTCAACCATTGTTTCATCGTTGGCAATCGCCAGTGACTGCAAAGGTGTATTGGATCGACTCCGTTTCGTGCAAGTCGAATTAAATCGCGGGACATCAAACGTTGTCAGCATCGGGTACGGTGCACTACGCATAAAGAAGGTATACATGCCTCGCCGATATCTATCTTCTCCTTCGCTTGTTTTCCATTGATATCGATTTTGCGTGAATGCATACACGCCCGATGGTTGAGGTGGATAAACCGACGGGCCTCCAATTTTCGGTGCCAATAAGTCACTCACTGATAATGCAAGATCACGCACAATTTCTGCATCAACCCGTAAGCGAGATTGACGAGCCAATAATTTATTATTGGGATCAATCTCCTTCAAATCTGGACGATCATAAGATGCTTGACGATAAGTTGCGGAGGTGAGGATCAGTCGATGCAGTTCTTTCTGTGACCAGCCATTTTCAACAAACGAAGTTGCCAACCAATCGAGCAATTCCGGNTGCGATGGCAAATCTCCCTGGTACCCGAAGTCATTCTCCGTCTGGACGATTCCGCGACCAAAATATCTCATCCAAATTCGATTCACCGCCACCCGTGCCGGGAGAGGATTCTTTTTATCGACCAGCCAATGTGCAAGATCGAGACGTGTTAAGTTATCGGTCGGTTTTTCTGGGGAAGTCAAAATCGCAGGTGAGCCGGGTTGAACGACTTCCCCTTTACGCAGGAAGTCGCCACGGATTAAAAAGTTGGTAACACGCGGCTTATCAAGCTCACGCATAATTAATGTCGTCGGTATCGTCTTGACCAATTTGGTCTTCTCAGCCTGAATCTTTTTCACGGCAGAGGCCAAGGCATCGTGCTGGACATCTGGAATGTTAAATTTACTGACCGGATCACTAGAAATGGATAGTTTGAATCTACCAATATTATATTTTGNAGGTTGATTTCCGAAGATAAGTTTAATCACCAGTTGAGAATCAACTGTTACATGAAGCGGTTTTTCCAAAATAAACTGTGCCGTTCGGTTCACATTCATGCCCCCTGCACTGCCATTGATTGCCCAGCCCGTTTTAATGNCAGCATCAATCGCTGCTAAAACCGGATAATCTTTCTGGGAATGGTCAGCCGTTGCATGTAACCATTTTTCTGTGGGCGTTCCGTCTTGGGAGAATTGAATTTTATTGAGCACAAAGTTGCCGTTGCCTGCCCGCCCTGGTCCTGTTTTAGGGAGAGAATCATGCGTTAATGGCTCCAGCCTGATCGCTGTGATTGATTTTGTGATTCCAGTAAAACGAATTGTGTATTGATCTACATCTGCGTTGATTCCGCTGACTAACACGGAATTATCTTCTAGAACTTCAAATGTTGCACCGGCAGTCGATTCCAGCTTCAGGTTGGTCAAGACCTGCCAGCTAACCGGCTTGCTATCATTATTTTTTTCTGCCTCTGTTGTTTTTGTCTTCTGGCTTTTGTAAGCCGTTAACTTTGCCAGTGCTTGCTTAATACGGTCGTCCAGTTTCTTCAGGGTCTGCTGATGTAGTGGCGTGCTGATTGTTAGTTTTGGATTTCGAGTATTAACATCTTGAGTACTATTAAAGAAAGCAAACATCTGATAATACTCACGTTGTGTAATGGGATCAAACTTATGATTATGGCACTGTGCACATCCCACTGTTAAGCCCAGCCAAACGGCCCCGGTTGTATTCACGCGATCAACAACGGCTTCATTACGAAATTGTTCGTTATCGGTGCCGCCTTCCCCGTTGATGAGTGTGTTGCGATGGAAGCCAGTCGCAATAAGCTGCTGTTGAGTTGGGTTCTCCAGTAAATCTCCTGCAATTTGATCAATCGTGAATTGGTCAAAAGGCTGATCCTTATTAATCGCATCGATGACCCAATCGCGGTAAGGCCAAATCGAACGCATTGCATCAATCGAATAGCCATCGGTGTCAGCGTATCTTGCTTGATCAAGCCAATGCCTGGCCCACTTTTCGCCATAATGCGGACTACTCAAAGCTCGATTCAACATTTGTTCGTAGGCGTTTTCCGATTTGTCTGCTAAGTAGGAATTAACCTCTTCCAAAGTTGGAGGCAGTCCTGTCAAATCGAGCGTCACTCTGCGAATAAGCGTATAACGATCAGCTTCTCGCGATGGCGAAATTCCTTTTGCCTCTAATTGATTCAGAACGAAGGCATCAATCCCGTTACGTACCCATTGAACTTTTTTTACTGATGGTAATTCTGGTTTACGAATCGGCTCGAAGGACCAATGTTTTTCATACTCTGCTCCTTGTTGTATCCACTGTTTGATGATTGCAATTTGAGCTGGTGTAATTTTCAGATTGCTATCAGGCGGAGGCATCATTTCATCAGGATCTGTCGAACTGATGCGATCAAAAACTGTACTTTCCGAAGGATTGCCAGGCACGATTGCAAAATGATCGTCTAATGCTGCATACGCTCCCTCGGGTGTATCAAGTCGCAAATCTGCTTCGCGATGCTCTGCATCAGGGCCATGACACTGAAAGCAAGTCTCTGAAAGTATGGGGCGAACATCACGATTGAAATCAACTTCAGCCGACAGCAGCGATGTGACAGCCGAATCAGTGACCGCTAGCAACATGAACAAGCACAATAGTGATGTCAATTTAGCTGGCATTTTACACTCATGTTTCCCGAGATGAATATTGTTCTATAGAAAGAGGTTCCTGAAAAGGTCCAATCTCAACTCAACAATTCTAACATGATTCACCCCACCAATGCCTATTGTGTGACAACTATCAAGTACTCTTTTCTAGATTCCCTGCAAGTAATGGACTTCTGGCGTCAAGTTGATACTGGAGTTCCCCGCGAATAGTGGGCGATCAATTAAGAGTGTATACTATTCTCAGGAGGAATCACAATGAGTAAGAAGCAAGCAACATCGGTAACCGTTCACACCTTGGGGAGCAGGGATGGGGGTGGTTGATTGGCGAATGTGTTGGTCATGGACTCGGTGACGTACTCGAAAGTATTTCGGTTTTGTTGACGGCAAGTTTCGATGATCGTCAACATTGTCTCCACAATCGCTCACGATACCAATACAACTCCCGGCACGTGCCCGAGGTTTTAGTGTCATCGCACTCCAGACCGCGCAGCAACAGGGACGCGATCTTTTTGTGAGTTTTCCCCAACGATCTTTTCAAACCTTCACGCGAAATTGTCCCATCACAACATCTTGCATATTGACGAAACAGAATGCGAGTTTGACTCAACAGATTCTCGCCAAGTTCTTTGACGAAATCGAGCGAACTGTCAGCCATCTTTTGCCTGTATTCTTTTTGTGGGCTCGTTTCAAATGAGCCCAGCACCACTGCAATTGGTTCAGTTTCCAGTACCTTTTTGCTCGATCACAGGTGACGATGCCCGCGAACTTGTCGGTGAGCAAATCCGCCAGAATTCCGCCGGATCGCGTGGGGCGAATTTGAAAAACCGAAAACTGTTTCGCCACAAACGCCCACAGCCAGGACTTGGAATTCGCCTGTTTCATAGGCGTTTCATCAATTCCAAGCACCGACTGATACGCATTCGCGTATTTGTTTGCGAGTTGAATATTTCCTAAGTCCTGGTCAGTACAAGGCCACGATCGATCACGTAGCGCAGTTTTTAATTGAGTTTGGTACGAGTTGGCAACTGCAAGACCAGTTGATCATAAATCGGTCGCAGCGATTGAGTCGCACGATTCTGTAGTTTGACAACTAATCCGGTGCTGCAGGGAATGTTCAAAACCGATTCCAGGAACAATGCCGTGCGGCGTTTGCTTTGTCGGTAATGAGCCATCAACAACGAAACGAACGCACTCAAACGTGGCCCCGATTGATGTTCCGGCACACCTTCCGGGAGAGTCGCACAGGTCGACTCTCCACAACCCGGACAAACCAAACGATGCCGCTGATACTCGATGATGAGCGGCTTGATTTCAGGCAACTCGAAGACCTGATGTCTGATCGGACTGCTGTCTTCGCCGATCAGTTTCTCGCCACAACGTCTGCACGCACTCGGCTTCAAAGGAACAAGTTGATTGACCCGGTCGAGCGGAACCAACTCACGTTTATGTTTTTTGTGTCCTTTTTGTCCGCCACGCTTCTTCTTCGATTTCGGTTGGGATTTCGTGCTCGCAGGTTTTGCATGGGGATGCACCGAAGAAGGCGGCAAGGAAGAATTCTGCGGCGTCATCTTCAAACGATCTTCAAGTTCCGTGATCCGTTTGAGGTGCTTTGCATTCTGTTTTTCCAGTTGATCAAGTCGCTGTTCCAGTTTCTGGATCACCGACAACAAAGAGTGTATAATCTCCTGGGCTTCAGGAGACTGTCGAGCGATCAATTCTTGTGTAATTTCCAAAGACATACAAAAAATATCGCAGATTTCCCCAAATCAGAAAACCCCAATCTCCCCAGGGTGTGAACGGTCACATTCACTGGAACCGCTTATAGAGTCTTACAAAACTGGTTTGAATGCAAACATGTGTCGCGATCTTTCCCAAACGCATGAAGCCGTGAATGAACGTAGAATCGAATATGATTTATCATGGAGCACCGGGCTACCTGCCGACTTTGATCAGAAATGGAAACCGTTGACATTCGATGGACACGCATGTGAATTATCTAATGCCGCAGCTACCGAACTTGAACGAATTGAAGAAAAACCTGAAGAGCCTACATTGATTAAGGGAAGAGTATTAGGACTCGAATCAGAAATTCCGCCAGGCTTAGATGAACTACAAGAACATGAACACGTAATAACCATGCTTTGGAATCGTGAAAATGGTCGAACAATAAAAATAAAAATCCCTTTACCCCCAGGTCAATACAAAGATGCGTGTGATGCACACAAGAATGGACAAGAGGTGAAAGTTTATGGGACTCCTGTAAAACCAAGCAATCATTGGTTACTGACCAAAAGCCAGAGTTTCGATGTAATTTAACAGCATCAATTCGGTCCGCCATACAATAACCATACCCTTCATTTCTCAACAACAGGTTTCCATCTTTAGAGAACTTAAACAACAATCGGTCTTTGGCCATGCTTCTTGCATAGACCCAAGTAAATACAGCCCCC
>JAESQE010000259.1 GCA_016765335.1 Planctomycetaceae bacterium | reverse complement strand
CCTTCGTAAGGGGGAGAACCAATTTGCAGAGGTTCTCTTAACTCAACTCATCACAATGGGAACCGGGGTGAAGCCGACCAGAATGAAGGCGAGGGTCAGCCAACCGAGCACAATGCGGAATTTCCCCAGTGGAGCTCGATCATTGGATGGGGGGGGAGGATAAGGCCCCATCATCAGAATCAGAAACAGCATCAAAATGTAAGTTGGATTCGCAGTCAGGAACATGTAAACCAACGACCCGACAATTAAGCCTCTAGCAACGTGATGCGCCTTTTTCCCGATGAGTGTGTAAAGAATATGACCGCCATCGAGTTGACCAATCGGAATCAAATTTAATGCGGTAATAAAAATCCCGACCCAGCCTGCATCCAGAATCGCACTTTCCAGCACCATGCCCGCGGGCCAATCACCTCTTACTGCTTTGACAATCCAGCCCACAAACGGCGGAGCAATGAACTGATAATCGTTAGCGGGAACCAAATGGATCGGAATTTCCACTGCGGTCATCGCACCATAAATACAAACGGGGATTGCAATAACTAATCCTGCCAACGGACCTGCAATCGCGATATCGAATAATGTCTTGCGATCCTCCTGACCCGCTTGTCGGATAATCACTGCGCCAAAGGTTCCCAACGGCGTGAAAGGCATCGGAATAAAATAGGGCGGGGAAACTTTCACGTGATAAATGAGTGAAGTAATATAGTGTCCCATCTCATGAGCCAGCAGGATTAACATCACTGGTATCATGTAAGCGAATCCGTTGCCGTATCGAGCATCGCCTACGTACCACGTCGAGGCACAAGTCGCAATAAACAGCCCGATCGCCCAGCGAAAATCTTTTTGTTGCCAAATTGCTCGCTTGCCGCGGGGCACATCATCCACGTCCTGAACAACAACTTGCTGCCCATCAGAAAAGATTAATACTTCTGGAATCGTACGATCCTGAGAATCTGATACCTGATTGTTTGATGAATCCATAATGTCAATTTACTTGTGCTGATTTCACTGCCGGAATAACTCTCCATTATTGCAGAATTTTAGCAAAGGGAAAGGAACAGTGGTTTCTAGTGAGAACAACAAGATACATAATGTCATCGGTCTCACAAAGATGTGAGTTAATATGTGCAATGTGACTTGTCCGATCAGGAATTCAGGAATCTCTTTAGTTTTTTTTGACAAATCACGCAGAATACGGAAAATAGAGGTTATACTTGGACGTAAAGGTATAGAATAACCCAATGGTGGTCTACCTGAGTGAGGATTAATTTAATGTTGGCTAGGAGAACGTAACTCATCTGTAGTAAGAGGGTTACAATGTCAAAAACTACGACGGATCGAAAAAGGAGAAGTTATGAAGAATTTCAACATTGCTTTGGCTAGTTTAACAATTTCAACTTTATTAGCAGGAGCAGCTTTCGCCGCACCGACCTTGGCTCCGCAGCCAGGTTACATTCCTGCAGAATCAGAGCAAAAACTACAACCTTATGTTGTCGCTCAAGCTCCCGAACTTTACTCAAACGTCATTTACCGTGACTTGCGAAAAGTAGCTCCTTGTGCTGTGCCTTACTTGGTTCAAGTACCCGTTGAGCAGCTTTGCTGCGATCCATGTACGCACTGCCTGAGAACCGAAACGGTTTGCGTCACAATTAAACTGTGCGTTCCGCCGTGCAAATGTCCTTGCGTCATTGTTCGAAGAAATGGTCGCAAATTAATTTACGACTTTGGTGAATACCGAGTCAGAGTGATTGTCCGCAACGATGGACGAGTGATTGTTAATTACGATGCCTAGTCGATAACAAACAGATACGATATTGAATTAAAGGGAGATCATCGATCTCCCTTTTTTTATGCGCTCATGCGAAGACATGAAGTTTCCGTGCGCCGGGTTAGCAATGCGGCACTCATTAATCAGGGCGTCTCTGGGTCAACAATTTGGTCAATCACGACTTCCTGATAGATTTGAAATCCGAGTTTCAAATAATTCGGGAGTGCAGCACAATGATCTAGATCGCAGGTGTGAACCCAAACTCGTTTAGGATTTCTCGACCACGCCTTGAGTAATGTCCAATACAGAAGATATTTCCCCAAGCCTTGCCCAATTGCTTCGGGAAACAAGCCAAAGTACGCCAATTCGACTTCACCATGTAGTCGGCAATCTAATTCTGAATAGCCTGCTGCTTTCCCAGCGACAGTGAGAACATAAATTTCAACCTGTTCATCCTGAATGATNTCCTGTAATTGCAACTGAGGCATGCTGAGCCGATCAACCCAATGGAAATTCGAGCCGACGCCACGGTATAGCCGTCGATAATACTCTACACTCGGCAAGTCGATACGGGAAATTTCTATATATGCCTGTGGAGCTGGAATCTCGGTTGTTGGACGCGAGAACATTTCCAGGTAAGTTGTTTTTGTCTTGACGGAAGACATCTGAAGATTCCTGATTTCTTGTGACGCCCAGTCCAATAAACCTCTGATTGCGTAACAACAATAAACATGGGCATTGAATCCACCACATATTATTCCAACGGATTCCAAATTCCAACCACAACGCTTATGATCAAGCAGTTATTGTAGACTGCATTGAGACTATTAGTGTGTAAATCCCAAATAATAATCCAGCGAGAACACCGTGACAGCGAATCAATCTAAAAAAGAGATGGTTTCGCTGTCGGATAGAACAAAAAGTTTGAGCCGTAGCGTTGTGTTCAATCAAACCTTGTTCACAGCTGGGTACTCTTTGACTTCTGGTGGATTTTTAGTTTTCTTTGCTGCGGATCTAGGAGCTTCGACAAAAGCGATTACCTGGATTTTAACTTTGCCAGAATTAGTTGGCATGCTCGCCGTGTTAACGCCTTGCATTTTGTGTTGGGTGAAAAACAAAAAACAACTTTTCCTCGGTTGCTCAGTCCTATCAAGAATTGCTTCGTTGCTGATTCCCCTGGCTGTGCTTTTGCCGGGTTCGCAAACGCAGTTTCATCTGCTTGTCAGCGCCATTGTGCTCACTGGTATTTTACAAGCGATTGGCTACACGGCTTATCTGTCTTGGTTAACGGACTTGGCTCCAGAGAAAAGTTGGGGACGATTTTTTGCCCGTCGCAACATGGCAAAAGTCGCTGTTTTAGTTCTGGTCCCTTTTGGAGGAGCATTGCTTCGGGACTGGTTCAAGAATGATATTCATTTAGAACAGTGGCGATTGTTCGGTTATGTGATTGTGTTTGGTGTTGGAAATTTGCTGCAACTTACCTCACTGATCCCGCTACTCAAATGGCCCGCGATACCGAATTGGAAAACAGCTGCCATCTCGGATAATCAACTTGATGCCAATCCTGTAGTGGCATCCGAAGACAAACCGCATCAGGGATCTTTACGATCATTGATTTTTGTGTTGCTCTTTTCCTGGTGGCTCGCTTTTTTTCAAGGACTGACACAAACAGCATTCTTTCTGCACAGCTACCGAACTTTGCACGTCTCGATGACAACCTACTACTTGCTCGTGGGCAGTATGTATCTTCTTCAGTTGTTATTGTCCTGGTGGGCGGGGACGAATGCAGATCGCAAAGGATACCGGAACATGCTGTTTACCAGCACGTTAATTGTCAGCTTGTCGATGATCTGCTGGGCGGCAACAATCAATGGAAATTGGCTCTGGCTTTGGGGAGCCTACTTGTTGTGGGGTGGTTTCGGAGTCGTCAACCTTTCTTTGCAAAACCTACTGTTCACTGTCGCGACGAAAGGCAAGAACACTTTGGCGATTGCACTAAGCCGAAATGGTGCAGGGTTAATTGCAGGCTTGACGGGTTTGGCCGGTGGATATTGGCTCGAACAGATGCTCTCTAACAATGAATTCGTCCGACTTCCCTGGGGAGAAATGAATCCGTTTCTATTTCTGTTTCTACTCTCTTTTGCCGGGCGTTTTTTGGCTCCGGTGTGGTTGCTGGGAATCAAAGAAAACCAGACACCCCAGACCGGCGATCAGCAAGATTGATTCAGTATTCTTGATCCACCCGCCTGAAACCAAGAAAGTTTATCCTGATTTTGAAGGATTGCAGCAGGTGGTTTGAATCCTTTGCACCACTAAGGTACGCTATTTTGGATTAAGGGAACCTCTAATAATTCAAATGGAGCACAGACATTCCTGTCTGTGTCGTTTGAGCATGCCTCAGTTCAAGGCAGACAAGAATGTCTACCCTCCGCTTGCAATGTCTTTTGAATTAATAGAGGCTCCCTTAACAAGAAGTAATGAAAAGAATGAATTGATCATTCAGAACTTATCTTTTTACACTCCACTTCGTTTTTGAAAAATAAGCACAGAGGAACAACAATGAGCGACGCACCGAATTATCAATTGGGAACACAATGTCTGCACGCTGGTCAAACACCAGATTCAGCGACCAATTCACGAGCGGTACCAATTTATCAGACGACATCCTACGTGTTCAACGACACCGATCACGCTGCTCGATTGTTTTCGCTGCAAGAGTTCGGGAACATCTATTCTCGCTTGATGAATCCAACTTGCGATGTGCTTGAACAACGACTGGCTGCGTTGGAAGGTGGGTCCGGGGCGTTGGCACTGGCTTCTGGATCTTCGGCCGTTACGTATTCCATTTTGAATATTATGGGACAAGGTAAGAACATCGTTTCCTCTTCCAGCCTGTATGGCGGAACATACAACCTGTTCCATTACACGCTGCCTAAACTTGGTATTGATTGCACATTCGTTGATCAGTCCGATCCCGAAAACTTTCGAAACGCGATTGACAAAAACACTCGAGCCATCTTTCTGGAAACGATTGGCAACCCGAGAGCAGACCTGGCTGATTTCGAAGCGATTGCAGAAATTGCCCATGAAGCTGGCATCCCTTTGATTGTCGACAACACGACGGCCTCACCGTTTTTGTGCCAGCCTTTCAAATGGGGAGCAGACATTATTGTGCATTCTTGCACGAAATTTATTGGCGGTCATGGAACATCA
>JAESQE010000258.1 GCA_016765335.1 Planctomycetaceae bacterium | reverse complement strand
TCATTGTGAGGAATAATTGAAAAAGGCCCGGAGACAATAGTCTTCGGGCCTTTTTAGCGTACTGGAATTACATCCGGCTCAAATCATTTTGGTGATGTGATAGTGTCTGTCTTCTGAAATGACAACGCCTTCCATGTCGCCTGCTCTTTCGAGCATGCGTCTGCAATCTGCATTCAGGTTACGCAATTGCAGATGTTTGCCTTCCTGACGGAATCGAAGTGCTAACTTGCTGATGGCTTCCATCGCTGATTGATCGTAAACGCGAGAGAAGTAAAAATCGATGGCAACAACTTCTGGATCATTCGCAGGATCAATCAGTTCTCGAAAACTGCTGACAGATGCAAAAAACAACGGACCATGCAGTTGATACACTTTTTTCTCATCTTCAAAATGAATATCAGCCATCATGTGTGTTGCATGATGCCAAGCGAAAATTAATGCTTGCACCACAATTCCCAAAAGCACTGCAATGGCCAGGTTGTGGAATATCACTGTGTAACCAGCCACCAGAACCATCACGATCACATCCCCTTTAGGAATTTTATTCCAGGTATGCAGCGTGCTCCATTCGAAGGTACCGATCACAACCATGAACATCACACCAACCAGAGCTGCCATCGGAACCATGGAAATTACAGGTTTCAGCAACACAACCAGAACCAACAATCCGACAGCTGCAACAATCCCCGAAAGTCTGCCTCGACCTCCTGAATTCACGTTAATCAAAGATTGACCAATCATCGCACATCCCCCCATGCCGCCAAACATACCACAAACAATATTTGCAGTTCCTTGTCCGACACATTCACGATTTCCATTGCCTCGGGTTTCGGTGATTTCATCGATCAGCGTCAATGTCATTAATGATTCAATCAAACCGACACCGGCTAAAATCAGTGAAAACGGCAGAATGATTATGAATGTAGCCCATGTAAATGGTGCGAGTACGTAACGGGAATCGAGAAAGAACAGCATCGGCAATGGTTCCTTGGTTGCTACGACAGACGCTATCGTTGCCTGTACTTGCTCCTGCGTTAATACCGAAAGATCAACGGACTCACCATGCCCTGAATGAGCAGCTGCTTGTGTCCCCTGATGTGCTTGAGTCTCTTTTGCCAGATCGGCAACGGCTTTGGCTTTCAGATTATTCATCACAAGATCGTCAACCGTTTGAACGACATTGGCTTGCCCTGCAGGAATCCAGTTTGAAGGAGCAAACTGATTGATTCCCACAGCAATGATCGAAACCATAAAGATTGCAGCCAATGAACTTGGCACAGCTTTAGTCAGTTTAGGCAGCCACACAATCGTAGCCATCGTTAAAGCAACCAGGCCAATCATGATAAACATCGGTGCGTTTTGCAGGAATGTCATCGAACCTTCCATGCCCAACGTTTTGAAGGAACCGATCTGAGCTAAGCCAATAACAATCGCCAGGCCGTTCACAAAACCGAGCATCACCGAATGCGGAACCAATCGAATGAGTTTCCCCATCCGAAGTACTCCCACCAGAATCTGCAATAGTCCGCACAGAATGACAGCAGGGAACAGATATTCGACCCCATGAATCGCAACAAGCGACACAATGACAACAGCCATCGCACCGGTTGCACCGGAAATCATTCCCGGACGACCACCCAGGACTGAACTAACCAATCCAATGAAAAATGCAGAATACAATCCAATGGTTGGGTGCAGTCCTGCGACAAAGGCAAACGCAACAGCTTCTGGAACCAAAGCCAATGCGACAGTTAATCCAGATAAGAAATCACCCTTAACCGAAGCTGTGTGCTTCGCGAAAAACTCTAACATCAATTCTCCAATAATAAATAATCGAAATCTGTCTGCAAAACGATCGACATCGCGTTCAGACATTCCACGCAAAAGCTGGAAACTGGGCACCAATTGAACGGACTGCTCAAGTGCAAAGCAGGTTTGTATTTCGGGCTTACTGAAGGAGAAAAACCGTAAATACAAAGGCAAGCAACAAATTCTGTAAGCCGTTTGAATTCAAACGACTACTCTCGACGATACCAAGTCTCTTCGACGTCAACACTGTATTAAGAGATGTTAGACGGAACTCGGTGGGGCAGTTGAGAGGATCAACTGATCTATCTAAGAGCAAGACACATCGCAAAAATTTTATTTGACAACGTGCCGCAACTACATTTTAGTACATAATGATTCTGTTCAGAAGTAGAATAAAGTAAGATCTTCAGATTTTCTGCAATCTAGCGGTTCAATTTCAGAATAATTGGCATTACCCATCGATGAATACTTATTACAACCGATAAAGAGGGAGCACAGCGAGGTTTTTCCCAATGGAGTTAGCACACATCTCTCAGTCCCAGTACAAGCTTTCATTGCAGGAACGCATCTGTGATGTTGATCTGGGCGTGTTGATTTTAGATGGGCCAACGGGAACGGAACTTGCTGCTCGGGGGTTTGATGTCGATCAGCCGGGGTGGTCTGCTCGTGTTTTGGTCGAAGACCCCGATTTGCTACTTCAAGTACATCGTGACTATATAATAGCCGGTGCGGATATTCTGACTGCAAATACGTTTCGAACCCACGAGAAAAATCTGGAAAGCTGGGGCCAACCGGGAAGATCAGAAGAGTTGACGCTTCAGGCGATTCAAATTGCCCGTGATGCAGCTCAAGGCAAGGCCTATGTTGTCAGCTCGCTTGCACCAGTTGGTGATTGTTATTCGCCTGAAGATGTGCCTGGGAGGAAATACCTGATACGCGCCCATCAGCAAATGGCTCAATACATGGCCAAAGCAGATGTTGATGCAGTCCTGGTTGAGACACATGTTTCCTGTGAAGAATTAGTGATTGCTTGCGAAGCGGTCAAAGAAGTGGGACTCCGGGTCATTGTCAGTGTGCCAATAACATCTGAAAGAACAATGTTCGATGGAACATCTCTGAAGCAAATGGTGGCATCAGTAGAAAAGTTCTCCCCATTGGCAGTGGGACTGAATTGTCTGCCGGTGGAAGAGGTCAATTTCGCGTTGGATGAAATGAATCAGGCCTCGGCTTTTCCTAAAATTGTGTATGCGAATTCAGGGAGAATGCTGGCAAATCATCAGTGGGAACCGACCTGTGGAGCCAACCCGGATCAACACACAGAGCTTGCCAAGAGCTGGATTCAGAAAAATGTTCGCATTTTAGGAGGGTGTTGCGGGACAACTCCTGCATTAATTGCAAAATTTACTGAGCAACTCAAACCATAAAATCCAAGCGTAAATATTCCTTCAGGCGTTTTTTTATCAAGCGTTCATTGTTGTCTTAAAGTGAGAAAAGGAACGGGATTGCAAATGTTTCACGGCTCTAATTCGATTTTCCAGCTACAATTCCGGTGTTTTCAAGAGATCGCATCTTGAAGGAAATTTTCCATAATTTGCAAGAAAAATTGAATTCAAGTCGATTCTAACGAAAGGATCATGTCGGTAATTGACGAAGAAGAGAGAGGATTAAGTTTTTTTTAGGAATCGATCTTTCCCTATCTGGGAGGTTCCGCTACTTTTTCCATCACATCTCAATGTCTACGGAATCTAACTTCCAAACATTTTCCTTCCTTACTTTGTGTTTTTCTACACTTGAAACTGATCAAAACAACTATTTCAGCTTGTTCTGATAACCTTCCATTGAATTAACTTTCCAAAACATATCCTTTTTCGTTTGACGTTCTGCCGAGTTTCGGCATCTCTTCAAATACTTTCCTGTTTAGCGGTAATCAATTATTTCACGTTCTGTGATCTATGCGGTTTCGCAAAATCCCCATCCTACCAATCCCCTGATTCCAGGTAACGTTTGTGTTGCACATCATTGTGTTGACACACACAACAGGGCACGCCCGTATGAAAACAACCAGGAATAAATTCGTTTGTTTTAGTCGCAAGGCCAATCAATGGTCGTGTGATTCTAGCAGCGTTCATCGTGATAACGAGCATTCTGAAATGACGGAGTCTTTAATGCCTTGCGCTATCGCCTCCTCAAAAAGAACCGTGATCTCAGGGGATACAGAATCATCTCATCTCATCACTGGCTATGCAGATTGTTTAGGATCAGCACCAACTGATCACGCCAATTTGCATGCCGTCCAACAGCACATCACAACATCAGCTATGAGCAAACGATTCTCTCTTCGCGCAATTCTTGATCGAGGGCTTCAAATCAATCCCTTCATTCGCATCGCCATTTTGCTGCTTGTGCTAGGCGGAATTCCGCTGACGACACAGGCACAAGGTCTGCATTTCAGTAATGGTCAAGGTGGTGAAATTATTCAATCGCAGGGGCAGCAATCCGCTGCTTACTCGATTGGAACAATGGAACCTGATTATTATTTAATGAATCAGAATCCCGGGAAATCAGCGAGTGAAGAACGTGGGTTCGGCTGGTGGGCACGTGTTGGTGCTGATACCGGTCCCGGCCTGGGGCGTGAAGAATCATTGACATTCTTCGAAGCGATGCCTCATGTATTCTGGGGCGAATCGATGATTTTCTCCGACTTAAGACTTTGGCGTTTGAACAGTGGTCGCCTGGGAGGAAATGTTGGTGTTGGTCTGCGTAGTTATTATCCACAATGGGATCGCACCTTGGGAGTTATTGCCTGGTACGATGTCGATGCAACCTACAAAGAAGATTTCGAAGCTTTCACTCTTTCATTAGAGTCGCGAGGAAATATCGATTGGCTCTCAAATATCTATCTTCCATTCGATGTAACACAGCAGCAAATTGGTCTCGATCTTGTTGAAGATTCTCAGCAATTTGTGGGCACTGGGGTCCAGTTCGATCAAATCCGAACCTCTGGCTTTGCACTCAAAGGTTTCGACATGGAAGTTGGTGCTCCGGTTGGACTGGAATTTGCAAAACAGTTTGATTTACGAGCTTATCTGGGCTTCTATTATTTCCATCATAATCAACTCGATGATATCTGGGGCTGGAAAGCCAGGCTCGAAGCCAATGTGTTTAAGTACCTCGATTTGAACCTGGCTGTGACCGATGACGAAACGTTTGATACTCGCCTCACCTTCAGTGCATCTTGGACAATCGACCCCAACGGAGAAGTTGGGGAACGCAGAAACACATGGGACAGCATGGTCCTGCCTCCCACTCGATTATGGACCATTCCCAAAGCTGAACTGGCTGTGCTTGAGGCAAATCAGGTTGTCATGAATCCTCTCACGGGTACCCCTCTTAGTATTGTGCATGTCAGTTCTGTAACGGGTTCTAATGTGGCTGGGGCAGGTTCTGTTACGAATCCATTTGATACAATCAATAACGCAGTCAATGGTGTCAATGCAGTTGGAATTGATACCTACGATATTTTGTATACACATAGCGGCTCGCAATTCGATAGTCAGGCAACAATCGTTGTCCCCGAGGGTAAGCGATTCTTAGGTGGTGGCGACCGAGTCGAACACTTAATTTCCTATAATGAATTTGGAACGGCGCGTTTGCCCCGGGCTGCTGGCAACTACAGCGATAATCTGTTAACGCCAGATACGACCTTCGATTCACGACCATTGTTTACCAATCAGGGATCACCTGCGGGGCCAGGAGTGACGTTTGATACTCTTGCCAGCCTGGGTGGGGTTGTAAGTTCAAATTCGGTGACCGAATTTTCAGGGTTTGTCTTAGGGAATCCTGACTTCGCTGATCCAAGTTCAGGCGATTCCGATTCGTTCGATCCCACGGCACCGGGTACTCCCGGGCAAGGTACGTTTGGAAATGGTATTGAATTCGTAGATCTTCCAACGGCTTTGACACAAATACGTTTTGTGGACCTCCACGGCTCCAATGGGAACGGACTGCATTTTGTTAACAACTCGGATACGTTCTTATTAGAGTCATTGATTGTCAATCAATCTCGCAACACGAAATGTTTGTCAATGGCGGTGCACCAGATATTACATTCCAATCTTCAACACGAGGCGAAACAGGTTCCCGGGTTGATTCTATCGTTGTGAATCGTGCAAATGCAGGCGCTGTGCTTGCACCAAATAGCATAGGTGCGTTGGGTGACAATCACGATTTGGCTGTTACCGGGACAAGTGGCGGTAACATTAACTGGATCGATGTCATCACTCACGATGAGGGTGGTGACGGCTTCATTATTACCGGATCGTCACAAAGTAATGTCACCATTCCGGTTTCCACCAGTATCCTGAACAGTCGAGCTCAGGGCGTTGCGATCTTCGAAAACACAGCTGGCAACATCACGATCTCTGGATCCAGAACAGATTCCCTGGTCCTAACTCCGTTTACGATTACAAATCCCGGATCGAACGCCATTCAAATTGGTCGAGTCACTGGGTTGGTCGAAACCACCAATGCGAGGGTGAATTTTGTTGAAGATCTTCTTATTGATGATTTAAGTCAGGCAAATTCAGGGCTATTCGTTGCCAATACATCTGGAGACGTCATCTTTAGTAGTACAGCTCCACTGGTAATTAGATACTTAAATTCTGGTGTCGGAACGGCATCTGGTATTGAATACTTCCAGAACTTCGATGGAGATATTACCTTCAACAATGCTGTGACCATTCAAGGTACAGCTAGCGACCTTGTAGAAGCTGGTGCGGGGGGAGCAGGGATTCGTATCACCAATGATGATACTTCTCCAGTTGGAGTGACTCCTGGGGTCTTCCGATTTGCGAGATCTCTGAATGCACTCACAATTGATCGTGCTAACGCAAACCAAGGGGTTGTAGGAGCAGGCATTGTTATTGGATCTGATCCACTCACAGCAGGGGCTCCGAGTAATAATCCAATTGCAGGAACGGGATACGAATCTCTCGTTGAATTTGGTAATCCAGTCATCGTGTCCAATCGAAATGGAATGGGTTTGTGGATAGCAGATAACATCGGGCAAGTTAACTTCATCAGCGCTACCGGAGGTGCCTTTAGATCTCCAGGTGGCGTTGGCGGGGCATCAGTTGTTCGAATGGAAAGAAACACGGGAGATATCCTGTTCAGACAAATAAATGTTGGCACTGGAACTAACAATATAATTGATTATGTAGACGACGATGACCCAACAGCTGGCGAACTCGCTGCAACCTTTGCAGCTATCGACATGCGGGACAACTTAGGAAGTATCGTCTTGGGTGATGTGGACCTGAGTGGAACATCAGAAGGTGTTTTCGGAATCAATAACTCGACCATTACCATTACCGGTGGTGACATCATAATGACGGATGGAACAGGATTAGACATCTTTACAACAGATTTAGTGGCAACCGATCCACTCAACCCAATTTCAAGGGTTGATATCAGTTTGGATGATTTTATCAATGGAAGTAATAATACACCGGATTATGCTTTGCATCTTGCAAATGTCAAAGGAAATCTCACGATCAGTAATGGTTCAATTAGTGATGTCGATGGGACAGGGGCTGATCGAACAGAAAGAGTTTCAGCAGGTGCTAAGTTCGATAATAGTGAACTAAGAACCAGAGAATTCAATGCTGGTCTCAACTTCTATGGAAGAGCCAGAAACCTGGACATTTCCCTGACAGAACTGGACTTTAGTAATAACGTACAGGGTATTTATGCAGATTCCATCGACTCACTGACTGTGGAAACTTCCAACTATGATGATCAGATCGATGAAGCCATTGAGTTAATCAATGTCGTGAATTTCCAGGTAACAGGATCTGATTTTTCAAACAATCAAGATAGCGGATTCTTCCTGGGAACCACAGCTGCAACGATTCGTTCTACGATGGACCGTGCATTGAATCAGGGGAATGTGGGAATAGACAGCGAACCAAGTTCTTACGATTTTGTTGTCGGACCGCGAAATGCTGATTTCCTGGATGTCACTGCTAACGAAGCTCAAAACAACTTTGATGAGGAAAATGCGAACTTTTCCATTCTTGTTGTGAACGATGCAATCAATAACGAAATAGGTGTATTGGACAACAGTTTCTTCGGCATCGAAAGAGGTCTGATTGTCAACAATAGCAACTTCCAGTCAAATGATACAGCCAACATGCGGGGGTTTGTTCGCTACTTAGATAATGCAAACTCTCTCGTCAATATTGATATCGCGATGAACGAGATGCTTAGTGATGATGATGACTTTAATGCCCGAGTTGCGAATCTGGATATTGGGGCCATCAGCGTAAATCATAACTCACTTGACACCGAAGATGACGACAACCTTTCCTTCAATGCCATTGATAATCGCATGATCTTAGAGGAAGGCGATTCGGTTGCTTTCCGAATTGTTGATGAAGGAGACGGGCTCGCATACATTGGAATTTCAGATACTCCAAACGATGCTTTGACAGAGAATGGATTTGTCGTAAATGATGCGTTAGGAATCGATCCTGTCACGGGGCTGCTCAACTTGAATCCTGACATCCAAATAGGTGGCGGAAATGATGCAGTGTTCAACTTCGATCTCGAAACTGAAGCCACTGTTGAGATTACAAACCTTGAAATCAACATCCTTGAAGATTCAGATGCGATTGGTGGAAATAACGCAAACACGATAGACGATCAAGTGGCTTTCCGGTTCGAGAATGTTTCTGGAGAATCTGAAATNAATATTTCTGGGNATACAATCTTGTTTGATGATACCGGTGCAATACTGAATCCGTTCTNCACGTTGGTGAATGATATTCAGGTTGTTGAANTCGATGCTGTCAGCGGGATCGCCAATTTGTCAACGAATCAGGACAATGCAGTGGGGGTCTTAACCTTTCAGGGTATTGGACTGTTGACGAATCCAGCCTTGTTGTTCAATGGGCCAAACTCAGCAACATTCAACGGCACCTTCCAGTTTAATAACATCTTTGTCCCTTAATCGATCAAGCGTTTTGCAAGGATCGATTCTGGGAACCAGTCTGTGGAGACACAGCAATAGTAAGTTCATCTGAGATAAAGTGATTTTTGAGGAAATTTGGAGCGGAATAAAAAAATGATATTCAGTTCCCTGTTTGAAACCATTAAATATTCGATTTCTCGGACGAGTCATATGCAACGGAATTCTACAACCCGACAAAATACCAGGGATTTGTTTCATCGTTTTGATAGAAAACTCTGGTTCAATTTTTGCCTGTCTTTGAGAACTCAAATGGACATCCAACGACTAATAATTATTCTGGCATTATGTGCTGGCCTGTTTGGTACTGATTCGCCAGCGTGCAATGCCCAGGGTAATAACGCCCCCATGGCTCCTTCGTTTGCAGGTAATCTCCCTTGGGATGCCAGGCAACAATACTACGAACAGATTCCCGCAGATCGTGGAGGGCGTGACGAATTTGAATCTCCGATGGATCGATTATTTAGTCAGGCTGCCAGGCAATCCTGGATACAAGTCGATTACTTACAATGGAATATTGGGCAAGTCTCCGATGACTTGATCGGAGCCAGCGTCCCCGGTGTGCCTCGACCTGATCTTGGATTCACAATTAATGATACGACCACGGGAGCACCGCCGCTGGATCCTTCAAATACAGAACAAACCAGTTATGTCCCCAGGCTTGGGCAAATAGACCTGAATAACATACCTGGAGTGAAACTAACTTACGGACTCGATACCAATTACGGTTCTCTGGAAGCCAATGCCTTTTGGATTCTTCCAGGCACAAGAAGCTTTTCGCCAGGGCCATACGTCTTTGGTGGGGAGACGATTCCTGGTAACGAAAGTACGCGTTTTCTGGCCCCCATTATTGACGTCAATGGCGTAGCAGCCATCCCATTTAATATTAATGGAGCCCCTTCCAACCGAGCTTTGATTTTTGATCGCACATTTAGCGTACTTTATGATTCGACCATGTTCGGAACGGAACTCAATTTTGTGTGGGATGATCGCAAACCTCGCAATGGATTTCACTTCAGGCACATTCTTGGGTTACGCTACCTGAAGCTTGATGAGAAAATGCGAATCATTGGAACTGATAATCAAACAACGACCAATGCGGCTGGCGATGAGGTCGATTACATTAAGTCAACGGTCATTGAATCACGAGCAATTAATCAAATTTTCGGACCGCAAGTTGGTGCAAGGATTGAACTTGTTGATGATCGAATTACGCTGGGGGCACAACCGATGTTCGCCTTTGCGTTTAATCATTTAGATGCTCGGGTCAATACAATAGATCTTTTTGCTGCCGATGATCCAACAACTATAGAAAATGAGGCAACACCACCTACGACAAACAGCACAAACCAAGATCAATTCTCTCCTGTGATCTCACTGGCTTTGTATTCAAAAGTCCGCGCCACGCATGCAATGCATCTTTATGCTAGCTACGACATCCTGTTCTTGTCGGGTGTCTCACGACCAGGTGACAATGTCGATTACGATCAGAATGCCACTGTAGATGGCTTCGGAGTCGCACCTCATGAAACAACGCTGTTCAATCAAGGGTTTAGTGTGGGTGGAGTCTTCGAGTTCTAATTTACAGCTTGATAATGAACCGGCCTTCAACGAGTTTGCTGCAATCAATCAATTTCGATTCTGCACATAGCTGATCTCAGCAATGGCTAGTTCACAGTCAGTGTGCTCCAGTCACTGAATTCGGTCTTTCCTGGATAATCCAATTCAACCTGAGAGGACTGTAACGCCTTTCCCTTCGTATCTATTCTAAAGCTCGTGTTTAATGAACAGGGGAGTTGAAGCTGGAGTACTCTCTGGTTCGCCGGTCTTGAAGACTTCGGGAGAAATGGGAATATTGCCCATTATTGCATAATTTATCACTTGCATGCGGGATTCCTGCCCATTATGATGCGTCTCCGCCTGAGGCAGTGATTTGGATTCTGCTTTGTGGGCACGAGTGAGTAAGGATTTCTGGACTGATTTTGCAATGGACTGCATTACTTTTACTGATGCATTTCACAATGTCTGATCGTGCTTTAATTACTGGAGAGTTCAAACGGACTATTGATGATCGTTATCGATTATCTTTGCCGAATGATATAGCAGACCTGATCATGGATGATCAGGGAGAAAGCATTGTCGTTAAAGAGCGTTTTGGTTGCCTGAGTCTCTGGGCGGCTGAACCATGGAAGTGTCGGATAGATTCTGGTGTAGAATTGCTTCAGCAAAAGATTCAAGCAGGGAGGATGCAGGGACGCTGGAGTGAGGTCCAGCGGTTGGGGCGATTACTTTCCACCCGGCAGGCGACCGTTAAGTTGGCCAATCGATCTCGGCTTCTGATTCCGGAAAGCTTTCGAAGTTTTTTGGGAGTAGAGCCTAATCAGGAAATCATGGTTGTTGGTGCAGTGATCTGTCTGGAAATTTGGAATGTAGAGGCTTGGCTTGAAACACTCAAGCAAGATATGCCAGATTTCAATCCTTTGTTCAAGGAACTGACATCATAGAACAAAAATCGAAGTGGGATATTTAGGAAAAGTGCTTTCTAGGGCGGCACAGAAAAGGCGTTGCTATTCCAGCGAAGTCATGGATTGCCGCACTTTGCACCAAGGATGGTTCTGAGCACGGATGCTGGAGAGTTTTCTTTTGGGATCTCTCTCCACCGCCCGGAAAGCTTTTTTCCTAAATATCTCCAGTCTCGATTTTCTCTACTCTTCTCGTTCACTCAATGCTTTGAGTAAACAGTGCGTATCTGACATGGCAAACTCTGCCAACCGACATGCTTGGTCGTGTCTGTTTTCTTCTACAATCCCCCCCCCCAAAAAAAATGTAGGGTCCGCTATTGCGGACCAAATCTCGCGAGGAAAAAATCTCGCATAGAGAAGCAGTCACGGCAGTGAAATTGTCCGCAATAGCGGACCCTATAATCAGCCCCAT
>JAESQE010000257.1 GCA_016765335.1 Planctomycetaceae bacterium | reverse complement strand
TCCACACTTGTGAATACCAAGCGAAAACTTGGTCGCACCCCAGGCAAGTTGTCATCAAGGCGGAAGCGGGACCGGAAGGGACCAATCAATGGGCGGTTGTCACCAATCGCCCAGGGGCTGCAATCTGTCCCGAGGGTGCTTATGACGACTATGTCATCCGCGGAGAAATCGCCCTTTTTCTTTTTATAACACGGCGTAACAAAGAATTAAAGTGCGGATTAAAAGCAGATCGTCTTAGCGATCATCGCTATATGGCGAACCTGTTCCGATTGAATCTTCATTGTCTCTCTCACAATCTATTAGCACTCGCCAGGCAATTGATCGCCGATCCTCCTGTCGAAAAAGTGATCGATGGCGTTCCCCCGAACGCACAATCGGAACACTCAAGACGCCAGCAACAAAATCGCCGCCGTCGAGAGGATCCTCTTGGCGAAGGGCAACCTTGTACTTGGCGTACCCGACTGATTAAAGTTGCCGCAGAAATCCGCGTCAGTAGCCGTCGAATTCTGATCCTCCTGCCTCGCCATTGGCCCTACCTGCATCACTTCGAGAAATTCTGCGACAAGACATTCCAACTCGGCCTCGCCGGCTGCCCCCCTTCTTAAGAGCATCGTCTCAACGCTCCCCTGAACCCCAACAATCAAATCGTCAACACCTCCAACGGGGGAAAGGGGGCAGTCTACCTCGCTTCAAAATCAATCCCCCAATGACTCACCAGAAATGTCTTAGATAAATCATCAAAAAAACTAATGCATAATCCGGGCTAGCGCCTTGCCGCTTGCTTTGGGTTGTTTGATTCCAATGCTAAGTGTGGTACGCAATAGCGTACCCTGCGGAAAGTTGTTGAAGCTGCGGCTTAGAAGATATCGGAATTGTCTGGGGGGGGCATTTTCAGGTGGTGCCAGGCGGCGGCGGTGACCATGCGGCCGCGTGGGGTTCTTTGGATGAAGCCCTGGCGTAACAGGAGCGGTTCGATTTCGTCTTCCAAGGTATCGGGAGGCACGTTCATGCTGTGTCCGATTGCTTCCAGGCCAGCTGGTCCACCGGAGTAGACATTCATGACTGTTTGCAAATAACGGCGATCCATTTCTTCGAGGCCAATTTCGTCAATTTCAATCATCGCGAGTGCTTCTTGTGCGATTTGCTGAGTGATGAAATCAACTTTGCGCTGGACCTGGGTAAAATCACGAATCCAACGCAACAAGTTGTTTGCTTTTCGCGGAGTGCCTCGACTGCGAGTTGCAATTTCCATCGCAGCTTGTTCACCCAGTTCTGTGTGAAGCTTGCGGGCATTGCGTTGTAATAAGAAGGCGAGTTCATCGGTTTCGTAGAAATCGAAATGGGCACGGTTCACAAACCGGTCACGCAGCGGGGCGGTTAACATGCCGCTGCGGGTGGTTGCTCCGATAATTGTGAACGGCTTGAGTTTCATATTCACAGTACGGGCATTGATCCCTTCGCCGAGCGCGATATCGACACGAAAATCTTCCATCGCAGGATAGATAAATTCTTCGACAGCGGGGGGGAGTCTGTGAATTTCGTCAATAAACAGAATCGATTTCTCACTGGCCCGCGTGAGGTAAGGCAGTAAATCTTTAGGAGCACGCAACGTTGGTGCAGAAGTGATTTGGAAGTCAGAATTTAGCTCTTTGTGCAACACGGTCGCTAATGTTGTTTTGCCCAACCCGGGCGGTCCTTCAAACAGTAAGTGCCCTAAGGCTTCGTCGCGATTCAGGGCAGCTGTGAGGATGATCTGTATTCGATCAACTACTTTTTTTTGCCCAACAACTTCGGCAAGCGATTGCGGACGTAGATTATCATCGAACTCGCGATCATTAATCGCAAACGCTGAGGTATTGCCCGTTGAGGGTGTTTCAGTTGGCTCTTGGGCATTCGAAGAACCGGTTACAACTGTTTTTCTTGCCATCCCTGAGGGTAATCCTTGTACGCATCTGTGTATTTGTTTGCGTGTTGCTTAATCTGTAGGCCCTTGTCAGTGCAAGGCTACAATCAATAGCGAATCGTAGATTTATCGTTGAGTTTGAGGAAGCTCTGGTAAAGTTTAAAACCCCCTCTAACTCTCCCTTATCCAAAGGGGGAGAACCAATGATTAGAGAATCTCTAGTATTTGTAAGAATAGATCATCGCGCTCTGGTTGACAATCCCAGCCTCTTTCTGAAAAAACGCGAGACTGGCAGGGAAGTTAGGCATCACTCTGGCGGTATTGACGCTAATTCGCTCAAATAGGCGTATTCTAAATTACTGCTGGAAACAGAACCCATTCGGGGTAATTAAATAAAATTCTCAAATTAGAGGCCAGTACATCGTTACGGCCTTTGCCTGGGTATTCCCAGGACCAATTTAATCAGGAAGATTATCTGGCAAGATGACTCACGAAGATAAAAAGATACCAGAGGATACTGAGCACCGTAAAGAATTGCTCAGGCCTGCGTTTTTGGCGTTACTTGCGACCCAGTTCTTTACAGCCTTCAACGATAACCTGTTTCGTTGGCTGGTGGTCCCGATTGGTCAGGAAACGATGGGTGATACGCAGGCGTTGGTCTGTGGAGCAGTGCTGTTCACGCTGCCTTATTTGATTTTTGCACCGGTCGCTGGGTTTTTGGCAGACCGCTTTCGTAAACGTAACGTGATCATCAGCTGTAAATTTGCAGAGATTGTTGTGATGCTGCTTGGCGTGGTTGCCATTTGGTATGGCAATATTTATTTGCTGATGTTCCTCGTGTTTTGCATGGGGACACAAAGTGCTTTGTTCTCGCCCTCGAAAATTGGTGCAATCCCGGAATTGCTGACAGTCAATGCTTTATCGTTGGGCAATGGTTTGATGGCGATGGTCACCATTGTTGGTATCGCGTTGGGGCAGGTTGCAGGTTACAAGGTTTATCAATCAACCTTTGGAGTGGATCATGTTCTGGATAAGATTTGGCCCATTGCAGTTGGTTTATTAGGAATTGCGATTCTTGGCTGGTTGGTCAGTTTGCTGGTTCATACCAAGCCGGCTGCGGATAAAAATCGTCGTTGGAGTTTTAATCCGATTACCGAGCTCAAACCTTCGATGGTTCGTTTGTTTCAGGATCCTCCTTTGGCGCGGGCAGCAGTTGGGATTGCGTTTTTCTACTTCCTGGCCATTTTGTATCAGGTGAATATCGACGCCTTTGGTGAGCATACGCTGGGGTTGGATAAATCTGAAATAGGCAACTTAATGCCCATGCTTGTGATTGGTATTGGAGTGGGGAGCGTTCTTGCCGGCTGGTTGTCTGGCGGAACGATTCTGATGGGAATGATCCCGATCGGTGCGATGGGAATTGCTTTTTGCACGATGTCTTTAGGGATTTTGGGCTGGGGGATTGATGACAGCTCGGTTGTTTCACAGGCAGCCGCCTATACGCCGACTGCGGTTTGGCTGGTGCTGTTGGGGACAATTAGTAGTTTGTTTTATGTTCCGTTAGAAACCTATTTGCAGCACCGATCACCAAGTGAAATCCGAGGCACCATTCTTTCTGCAACCAACGCNTTGACGAATCTGTTTATGTTGCTTTCGATGGGGTTGTTTTTCCTGTTACGAGAAACATTGCAGTTGAGTCCTGCGACAGTCTTTTTTATTGCAGGATTGATTGCGATTCCGGCTGTAATTTCCAGCTTTTCATTTTATGCGTCTTCAGTGGGACGTTTTTTGATGCGAGTTGGGATCAATACGATGTATGCGGTACATTTGCACGGATTTGATCGAATTCCTGAAACAGGGGGAGCACTTTTGGCTCCGAATCATGTTTCCTGGTTAGATGGGCCGTTGCTGAACGGTTTCTTTCCGCGTCATCCTCGGTTCATGATTTACACTGAATATACGCAAAAATGGTTTCTGCGTTGGGCTGCGTCTTTGGATAAGGTGATTCCGCTTTCCCCCAGCGATGGTCCCAAGGCGATTATCAAATCTCTGAAAGAAGCACGAGCGACGATTAATTCAGGGGAGATGGTTTGTATTTTTCCCGAAGGCNCACTGTCGCGTTCCGGACGGCTAAATCCATTCAGCAAAGGCGTGATGAAAATTATTCAGGGGACTGATGCTCCCATTTATCCGATTTATATTCATGGATTATGGGGAAGCAAGCTCAGTTATCGTAGAGGCTTGCTTAAGAGTCCCTGGAAGTGGCGTCGTCGGATTGATATTTATGTTGGCGAACCGTGCAGAGATGTCAAAGATATCAGTCAGTTGTATCGAAAGGTTGAAGAGCTGGGTGCAAAATGTGTTCAAGATCGACTTAATGCAGATGAGGTTATTCCTGCACGTCAGTTTGTGCGTCAGTGTCGTTCAAGCCTGTTTCGAAAGAAAGTGGCTGATTCCTCAGGAGCCGTACTAACCGGCGGCAAACTTCTTGCAGGCACCTTGGCGTTTCAACAAGTTCTCAAACGCGAGGTCTTTAAAGATGAAGAGCAAGTCGTTGGTGTGCTTTTGCCTCCCGCAGTAGGAGGGGTTATTGCAAACACCGTTCTGGCGATTTCAGGAAAAACTTCCCTCAACTTGAATTATACTTTGCCCGATGAAACCATAAATTACTGTATCAAAGATGCAGGAGTGAAGCGGATTCTTACGAGTAAAAAATTCATCGAAAAACGTCCTGTTCATCTTGATGCAGAACTCATTTTTCTAGAAGACTTGAAAGAAAAAATTACCACAACGGATCGGCTTTGGGCAGCGATGCAGGCCTTTTTGTGTCCAGCGATTTGTACCGAATGGAAATTGGGGCTACACCGGTTGGATCGGCACAGCCCGTTAACGATCATTTACACTTCAGGTTCAACCGGAGAGCCTAAGGGAGTTGTGCTGACGCATCACAACATAATTTCCAATGTGTATGGAATTGATTATATGCTTTCGTTGGGTAAGAAAGATACACTGATTGGTGTTCTGCCTTTCTTCCATTCGTTTGGTTACACCGTTTCGATGTGGGTTGTTTTGACTTATCCTCCGATGGGTGTTTATCACTTCAATCCGCTTGATGCACGTATGATTGGAAAGCTCATCGAGAAGTATCGAGGCACCGTTATATTGGCTACGCCCACCTTTTTGCGTAACTATTTGAAACGGATTACGCCTGAACAGTTTAGAACTATTTGGCTGATCGTTCTCGGGGCAGAAAAACTGCCCCAGGATGTGGCTCAAATGTCAATTGATAAATTCGGAGTCTCTCCGGTTGAAGGATATGGAACAACAGAATTATCGCCTTTGGTTTCGGTCAATTTACCCAATGTGATCGAAGATTATGGAGAGGTACTCTACAACAGAAGAGGAACCGTGGGGCAGTGTGTCCCTGGTACCTTGGCGAAAGTTGTGCATCCTGAAACGTTTGAAGAGTTGCCTTTAGATACCGAAGGCTTGCTGTTGATTTCTGGCCCCAATGTGATGGCAGGCTATTACAATCAGCCTGAGAAAACGGCTCAAGTGATTAAGGATGGCTGGTACAACACGGGAGATTTTGCAAAGCTCGATGCCGATGGTTACATCACAATCACGGGACGTCAAAGTCGGTTTTCAAAAATCGGTGGCGAAATGGTGCCTCATATTCGAGTCGAAGAAGTACTTGCAACAACACTCGATCAAATCGATCCCGTGCCTGAGCAAGACGATGCCAGTCCGGGAAGCGATTTGCGATTGGCTGTGACATCCGTTCCCGATGCCAAAAAAGGCGAACGGCTCGTCGTTCTTCATCGACCAATGAATTGCAAACCAGACGAACTACTGAATCAACTGGGAGATTGCGGCTTGCCAAACCTTTGGCTGCCTTCAGCGGGTTCCTTTGTCGAAGTCGAAGAAATTCCGCTACTGGGCACCGGAAAGTTCGACCTCAAAGGCATGAAAACCAAAGCATTAGAACACTTTGGAATCGAGTGAGGTGTAGGGGAGATTCAAGTCTCATTGCCACTGAGGTCAATGCATTTAGCCATGCGTTGACACAGACAGGAATGTCTGTGCTCCCTTTGGATTGGCTGCTCCTTTTGGATTGAATCTCTCATTAGTGTGCCTGTTGCTTCAGTCGATCCAGCGTTGTAGTCGGTCGAGGATTTCTTGCAGGACGGTGATGTCGGATTCTGGGCGTTTACCGCTTTTGAGGTGTGTTTCGTTGGTTTCGATCCAGCCTCGTAGTTTCAGGAACTGGGCAGCGGAATGTTTGTAGGCTCCGGTTGGGACGCGGAATGTGAAAAATCCAAGGTACTGCAAAACGTCATTCAGTTCATAGAATTCGTTGTTGCCGGTGGCCCAGTAATGATCCCGTTTGGCAAACAGATCGGGAGCAAATGTNGAAAGCCCAAGCAGGTAATCGGAGNCGTATTTCACCATGTCGATAGCCAGGTCGTTACCGGTGAGGACGCGAAACTCGGGGCGAACCTCATCACGGATTTTCAGGCGATCCCATTCGGGTTGCCGAAGTAGCGAGGAATGTTTGGCGCCGATGCATTGTGGGATTTGAATCAATTCCCGGTACAGCTCCAGCGAATAAATTTTCCCGAACGGCAAGAAAACCTTCCCAAGTTCGAAACCGATAAACTGATCGCAGTAACCAGCGAGTTGCTTGTAGTTGTTTAGAATCTGGTTGTCGGTGCCGTTGGTTAGGCCGTATGACTGAAAAATAACTGGTGTGCCACCAAATTTCTGGATCAACTCCATTTCGGTTCGGTACTCCTCGGCCCGAAATGAACTTTCCGGGCTGTCTGAAACAAACGCACCTGACACAAATTCTTTGCCACCAATAAGTTTTCGGGTGCAGTTTAATACGTCTGTTTTTGTAGCAGTATCAATTAGATTGGCGTATCCGGTATCCATATTAATCGCAGGGACAAGTCCAGCTTCTATGGTTTTGTTCAAATGGAATTCAAAGCTTTTCCAGTCAACAGCTCCGGTTTTGGTAAGTGGTAGAAGTATGGCAGAGTAGCCTTTGATTTTTCGTGACGGAATAATTATTTCGTGAGGTTGCATCTTCTCGTTTGACTTTCAAAAGTGAGTAGCGTGGAATTGGAATGAATCCAGTTGAGTTGATTCAAGTGCGCCTTTTCTCTACTGGGAATTAGTGGTTCCCTTATAGTAAAACTTTTGGGATTGTGTTTGAATTTGTAGCAATTCAGGATATTCAGTTCCATTGTTACTTTAAGTATGCCAAAAAAGGAAACACTGAAGAACGATTTATCTCTGTTGTATCTATTGCTATCATTGCTATTTATGGTTAAGGTACTGGTCTTCCCCACATGCCCACCAGATTTGATGAGAATACGAATGAATTCTAGGAAAAACGATAGCTCCGCGAAAACAAAGTCTGCTCAGCTCTGGCTCAATGGGCGAGTCCCCAATGGTTTCTGGGATCGTGTGAGTAACAAAAAGGCTTACATGAGATGGCTTGGGGTACAGCTCGGCTTCCGCAGGAAGGAAGATTGGTACCAAATCACAAAGCAAGATTTTCATAGTAATTTTGGCGGCGGATTGCTTGCCAATTTCTACGAAGATTCTCCTCAGCAGGCTGTTTTTGATCATTTTCCAAATTACGATTTTAAACGGTGGCTGTTTCGCAGTGCACCGCAGGGGTATTGGCAGGATAAAAAAAATCGCATCGAATACATGGATTGGCTTGGCGTCAAACTGGGATTGAATTCTCTTGATGATTGGTATCAAGTCAGTCGCTCACATTTTCATACTAATCGTGGCGGGGGATTGCTGGCAAATTATTATGGCGATTCGGTTTTTCGAGCACTGGCTGAATATGCACCTCGCAAAAAATGGCAGCCTTGGTCTTTTCATACTGTGCCTCAGGGGTTTTGGCAGGATGTTGATAACCGAAGAGCTTACCTTCGCTGGCTCGGTAAGCAGCTTGGATTCACCAAGTTATCGGATTGGTACAAACTCAATCGGCAGCATTTTTCTGACCATCATGGCGAATCGATATTTATCTCTTATTACAACGGCTCGATCTTCAACGCATTGCAAGATTATCGCCCGAATCACAACTGGTCGCGGGAAAAACTTCGTCAGGCCAGGAGGTAATTCGAGAAAGTGTGGCTGGGGCAAGTTGCTATTTAATTTGTTTTGGGGAACTGCTTGCAGATTCTGGATTGCATAAATGAAATGGTTCTAACCCTAGGAGGTAGGCCTGAATATTCCTACTTCGAATGGAGCTTGCATGAGATGAAAACTTCATTTTTCTGAGTGTTACTCAAGAGAAACGCAAAGCAATTCCGGCAATCATGTTTCTTCTTCAATTCCCCGGTTTGCTACCTGGCTATGAAATGTTGTTGATTAAGCTTTGGTAAAGTTCTTGATACCGTGCAGCGGTTTGTTCCCAGCTGAATTCATTTGCTACTTTTTGAAACGCGGCTTGGGAATAGCTGGTACGAAGATCTGGGGCGGTTGCCAGCTGGATAACTGCTTTTGTCATCGCGGGAATATCCTGGCGGGGGGTAATGATTCCTGATTGCTGATCAATCAAAAGTTCATCAATGCCTTCGACGTGACTGGTGATGATTGGCAACCGGGCAGCCATTGCCTCCAAAATAACATTGGGCATCCCTTCCCAGCGTGATGGGAAAATGAACATGTCTGCCGTTTGCATTAACTCGGGAATATCCTGTCGATTACCGAGTAACTGCACGCAGTTCTGTAAGTTCTTTTCTTTGATGGAGTTGGCCAGTTCCGATTTGAGAGGGCCATCTCCTGCGATTAACCATTTGAGTTCGGGGAGTTGATCTCGCAAGTTTTCAGCAATTGTCAGTAGGTCGGCGACACCTTTTTGAGGGTCGAGCCTGCCTGCATACAATGCGATTAAATTTTCAGACGAACACCGGGGCAGCGATTCCCTGGAGATGGGCAATGCATTTTCGAAGCGTTTTAAATCAACACCATTGGGAATGACGATCATTTTTTCTGAGGAAATCCGAGCTGTCTTTGCAGTGAAGTCTTTCACGGCCTGGCTGACACAAACGTGTTTGCTGACCCAGCGGTCTGTCCAGCGATCGACTCGGTGGTACCATTTTCCTCGTCGTTCTGCGACTCGAATGCCACTCACGACATGCTTGACTCGTGCGGCTCGTGCAGCCATGCGGCCTAGAATGTTTGCATGGAACAGATACGTTTGTACGATTTTTGGGTTGATTCTGCNGAATTCTTTGACAAGTCGAGGGTAAATCGAAAATTGTCGAGAACTCGTTGCATTCAGGCAAACGACCTCAATCCCTGCTTCTCGAAGTGGTTTGACTAACTTTCCTTCTCCCGCCAACGCAATCACGTACGGCTGCCAGCGATCCCGATCAAGCCGAGTGACAAGTTGAACCAGCGCATTTTCCGCACCGCCGGGGTCAAGTTCGGTAATACAAAACAGAATCGGAGTAGGTGTCGCAGGATTATCAGACATATTTCTCTCTGTGGTGTTCTTATCCGTGTTCATTCCGATTACTATGCTCATCCTGTAAGCCGCCTTTGACTAAGCTGAAACATTCAGCCGGGCAGCTCGCCAAAGTATACTATAACTTTTATCTAACTTCTAACAGCCGTGTGACTAAGCTCTATGCCAGATTTGAATTTGATTGAATCGTACGATTACAAACTTCCCGAAGAACTCATTGCGCAGTCTCCTGC
Organism: Planctomycetaceae bacterium; assembly: GCA_016765335.1. Classification (GTDB taxonomy): domain Bacteria; phylum Planctomycetota; class Planctomycetia; order Planctomycetales; family Planctomycetaceae; genus Rubinisphaera. Next base: position 1,517 of record JAESQE010000257.1, on the reverse strand, counting down.
CGACCAGCGAGATCAATCACGATTGATGCTTCTGGATCGCGAAACAGGCTCGGTTCAGCATCGTCAGTTTTTTAACCTGATCGATTCTCTCAAGCCGCACGATTGTCTGGTATTGAACCAGACGCGTGTTGTGCCCGCTCGTTTGCGGGGTCTGCGAGATATTACTGGCGGGAAGTGGGAAGGTCTGTTTCTTAGTTTGCAGGCTGACGGGAACTGGGAAATCCTGAGTAAAACTCGCGGGAAGTTACAGCCTGGCGAAAATGTCACGATCCAGGCACAAACGGACGATGGATCTGAACCTGCTCGTAAAATTCAGATCGAATTTATCGAAAGAGGCGAGCAGGGACGCTGGATTGTGCGACCTGTTGTCGAGCTTTCTGAAGGAGAATCGATATGGGATTTGCTCGAACAAATCGGTTCGGTTCCCTTGCCTCCGTATATTCGTCATGGAGAAGCTAACGCTGAAGATGCTCAGCGGTATCAGTCGGTTTATGCCAGTGTCCCCGGGGCAGCCGCTGCTCCGACAGCCGGGCTGCACTTTTCTAAAGAGTTGCTCGAAAAATGCAAGCAGGCTGAAGTCTCGATTGCCTACGTCACATTGCATGTCGGGCTAGGAACTTTTCGTCCGGTTTCGGTGAGCAAACTTGATGAACATGAAATGCATAGCGAGTGGTGCGAAGTGGACGCAGCTGCTGTCGAAATCATTCAGCAATCCCAAAAGCAGGGCGGGCGCGTGATTGCGGTAGGAACGACAACAGTACGAACCCTCGAATCAGCTGCCCGAGCCGGAGACGGCGAACTGAAGTCATGGGAAGGCGATTCAACTTTGTTTATTCGACCGGGCTTTAAGTTCCGAGTTGTCGAAGGCCTGATCACCAATTATCACTTACCGCAATCAACTCTACTGGTTCTACTCAGTGCCTTTGCCGGCTATGAGAATGTGATGAACGCCTACCAGATTGCAATCGAAGAAAAATATCGCTTCTTCAGCTACGGAGACGCCATGCTGGTCCTGCCCGGAAATCCTGCCCCAGAAAAAACTGAGTAAGAGCGTAGTGTGATACTTTTGTCGGTGTGTTTTCCTCGTTCCCAAGCTCCTGCTTCCTTTTGTGGAAAATCAGCTGATTCGTGTTCAAGGTCTTCGTTATCTCGGCGGGTGGCTGGGGACAGGTTGTTGCTTTTTGATATCGATTTCTATTTGGATTCCCTACAACCTGCCCCCAGAATATGGTGATCGGCATAACTTGCGATCAACTAATGCCGATGGAGATCCTTGTGGATCTGGGGGTTCCGCTCCGCTACATCCCCAGCCACCTGCCGCCGTTATGGGAGGCCCAATAATATTAGCCTGTCGGCAATTGATTATCCTTGCTCACAGAACTGACGACCGACAGGTTCACCCAGCGTTTTGGTTTTAGAGAATCAATCGGCACACGAAGGTGGGTGCAAGCACGCCACCCTACATTTTCGAAGCCCGCTTTGATTGTTCGTTGAGAGCTGAGATTGGCGTTTCAGGC
>JAESQE010000256.1 GCA_016765335.1 Planctomycetaceae bacterium | reverse complement strand
TGAAGTCAGAACTTTCTGAAAACAGAAAGTCTGACCAAAACCAAGCAAGTGGTCATCTGGGCGCTACACTTTTAATCCAATTTACCACTCACCGCTCGGCGCTACGTTTTCTGGCCGTTGTTTACAAACCTTCTGCCTGACCGATTTCGCAGCAGACCACGCCGAACTCCGAACCCCGCGCCCCAGACGCAAGGCAATCACCATCCAGAGAACGATCAACGACGATTGCGGATGTGATCGTGCGCGAACAATCACCCAAAGTTGTGAACTCGCATCCGACTGCAACGGTCACTCNAAGCCTTGCAGCACTCGTTGAGCAGTGCCGAAAAACGGTGGTTTTCTCGCTGTGCTATCAAACGGTTGAGTTGATGAGAATGCTATGAAACAGCTGCGGTTCTACGCCCTTTTCTCAATTCGAAATACCGCCTGTAAGCAACCGCCACACCACGGAACACTTTGGTCTTGATCAACATACGGGTTTTACCTTGCTCGGTTGACGTTTCGTCTTAGAACGCAACGTCTTGCTGGAACTCTTCGATAGCTTCTGGTGCCAACTCCACGGCCTTGTTTAAATTGGCAAGGCCTGTGCCGTACTGTTTCTGATCTCTGTATTCGCAAACACGCGGTCAAACTCGATGTCCTTTTGCAAAGATTAAACATTGTGAATAAAACGTGAGCCGTGAAGCCTGTTCAGCGTAGAGATACTGTGATATGTTGCCTTTCNACCTTCACATTTCCCTCAACTTTCACATCTCCCTGGAAAAAATCAATGCGNTTCCGCCCAACCACATACTCTATTTCCGTTCTGGCTTGCACCTTTGTTATCGGAGGATGCTCTCAATCGTCATCGAGTACTACTGTTCCACCAACCACTCAGAAGGAATCACCACAAACTGATCCACCGACTACCCATACAGAATCACCACAAACTGATCCAACAAAACTGAAGCAATCGGCGCCTGCAGAACGCCTCATTCACTCGTTCTATAGTGTTGACCACTACGACAAGTCGCGTGACCCTAGTTCAGATCTTGCCAAAACACTGGAGATAGCCAAAAAGTCAGGAAAACACGTCTTATTGCAAGTTGGTGGTGATTGGTGTATCTGGTGTGCTCGTGTTAACGATTACATGAACACCAACGAAACGGTCCATCAAATTCTTAAAGACAATTTCGTGGTAATGAAGGTAACTTATCCAGGCGACAAAGCCGAAGCATTTCTTAAACAGTTTCCGAAGTGTGTTGCATACCCTCATTTTTTCGTTATTCAGAACGATGGAGAATTCTTGCACTCGCAGGACGCTGCTGGGTTAATAAAAGAGGAGAGCTACGACCAAGAGGCATTCGTGAGATTCCTCGAATCTTGGACTCCGAGTACCACTGAGGGAAATACGTTAAACAAGAATTCAAGCGGAGCAGAGTAGGTTCCCGCCAGGTGGAACGTGAGCGGTAACTCAACTGAAGAGATCTTAACTCGCACGGGGAAGGTCCGTCGATAACACTTCAGTGCAGATTGAAACGAAATGCAGGTAGTCAGTATGACAGCAGACCCTGCTAGCTAGCCTTAATTCTGTACCAGTAAGGATCACCACCAGGATAGCTGGCTTGGTGAAATGCTAATTGGATTCCTCGTCAGGGCTATCGGTTTGCTCGTGCTGCCAGTCACCCCAGTGTTGGAGGTAATGTGCAAAGGCAGGGCGTTGCGTTTGGTTTTCTGTGAGAAAATCTTTGGCGTGTTGAACAAGTTGCTGTTCCTGTTCAATGGAGATCTTTCCAATCAGAACGCGGGTTCTTAAAAAAACGAAGTAGGTATCGAGTACGTCGCAGATACAATAATCGTTGATTTTCTGCACGCCTCCAGCATCGTAGACATCTTGCACTTGAGAGCCGTCGATGCCTGTTTTACCTGGCTTGCCGATGATGTTTGCTAAAACATTTAACCCACCTTGGACACGCGTTGCGCCGAAGTTGGAAATCAAATCCATTAAGTCGAGATGCCGTGTGGTGTTGTAGCGGTTTCTAGATTGTTCGTAAGTTCTTGCATCAACATTAAACCAGTCCGGCAAGCTCAAGCCGTAGCGATAGGCTGATAATTCCATTAACGGAATGTCGTATCCTCGACCATTGAATGTTACAAATGTTGGGTGGCCGTAATGTCTCCAGCCGTTCCAGAAGTGCTGGGTGATGGTTGCAGGCCGGTAGTCGGGGTCATCAAGTACAACCACATCGATGAGCTGAAAGTCGGCCGCGACCTTGGCAATGGCCACTGATATCGGCAGCATGTAAGTATGCGCAATAAAATCGCTTCCCTTATCGGCCAATAATGTTTCTCGGTAACGAGTCAATGCATCGGCAGGGTCGAGAGATTCGTCGGGATATTTCACGCGAGCGATCAAATCGGCATCTGCGACGGCTTCTACATCAAAAATCAGCCAGGAAACTTTGGACATTTGTTTATTTCCGATCTCTGCTTTGGAATCTCTAGTTCAATCCAGTATATTATGTATAAAAAACAGGCGAAGTAACAGCGGGTCTGATTTCTACTAGAAACGGTAGAATTTCAGATCGAGCTTTTCGCCTTTGATGGGCATTATTGACAGTCAACAAATCATTTGCTTGCTAGAAAACTGAGAATATCGATCCTCGTTACGGAATGATATCTCAGGAGATTAATATGAATTCACCCAGAGTCGAGTCCAATGATCAATCAAAATCTCGTGACAGCAACCAGGAAGCCAAGGCGATTCGTGGGTTAATGTCTGCATCTGCCAGTATGCGGGACGAAATCGGTAAAATTATTGTTGGTCAGGAAGAAGTCGTTGAGCAGATACTTATTGCGATGCTTTGCCGGGGGCATTGTTTGCTCGTGGGTGTTCCGGGGTTAGCCAAAACGTTGTTGGTAAGCACCGTTTCGCAGCTGCTTCATCTTTCATTTCGACGGATTCAATTTACTCCCGATTTGATGCCTTCGGATATTACGGGCACCGATATCCTGCAAGATGATCCTGAAACTGGAAAAAAAACATTTCAATTTATGCCCGGCCCTTTGTTTACGCATATTCTGCTGGCTGATGAAATCAACAGGACACCACCTAAAACCCAGGCCGCATTACTCGAAGCGATGCAGGAACGGCACGTGACTGTTGGCACAAATACCTATCGTTTGCCTGCACCGTTTTTTGTCTTGGCGACACAAAACCCGATCGAGCAGGAAGGGACTTACCCGTTGCCGGAAGCTCAGCTGGATCGTTTCATGTTTAATACCGTGATGAAATATCCTTCTGCAAGCGAGGAGTTAGAAATTCTGGTGAGGACCAGTACTAAGCAACGTCATGAATTGACTGCGATATTAAATGACAAGCAGATTCTGGCGATGCAGGATGTTGTCGAAAAAGTTCCTGTCGCCGAACACGTATTTAAGTATGCTCGTGATTTAACTCGTGCAACGCGACCCAAGGAACCGGAAGCCTCAGATTATATTCGCAAGTATGTCAGCTGGGGGGCAGGGCCACGCGCAGGGCAGAATTTGATTGCAGGAGCCAAGGCTCGTGCGATTTTGAAAGGCCGGTTTCATGCGACTTCAGGTGATATCAAAGCGATTATTTTGCCGGTTTTGAGACATCGTATCGTCACCACCTTTCAGGCTGATAGCGAAGGTCTGACTCCNGACGATATTATCAATCACTTGTTGAAAGAAATTAAAATGCCTTTAGATAATCTTGCAGAACATGCTGTTCGGTAATTGATCGTATTATTGTCCGGTTCCTCGTGAGAGTACTGCAACATAAACTTGTTTTGCCCCCGCTTTTTTCAGGGCCTTTGCACATTCGTTTGCAGTTGTGCCAGTTGTGAGAATGTCATCAACTAGAAGAACCGTTTTGTCTTTGAGTTTGTGGATTCGTGAGGCGTGAAAGAGGTCTTGGACATTCTTTCTTCGTTTGGTCGGGGCAAGACTTGATTGCTTGGAAACCCTGCGGGATTGTTTTAGCGTTTTGTATAAGTGAGGAATCTTAAGTTGTTGGGCCAGGCAGCTTGCGATTGATTCTGCTGGATGAACATGACGCGTTAAGCGGTTTACCCAATGCATCGGGACATGAACGACGAAATCGCATTGCCAGGATTCAAGTTGACTTTGTTCGCATTGCCAGAGACATTGCGTCAAATACCAAGTTAACCGTTGACCAGAATTCTGCTTGCAAAACAGACTCATCTTTCTGAGATCGTTTTCGTAAACAGACAACGATACCGCAGATGCAAAAGCAAACTTTTTGCCTTTGCAGTGAACACAGCCTTGTTCACTGGGGATATACGGTCCTTGGGTGGCTCCACATTTTAAGCAGGGATTGTCTGCTGGTGTGGGCAGCTTCTGGATACAAGGCTTACACAATTGAGGCAGGGAAGAACTTTGCAAAGCCGGTCTGTCGGAGTTCGATTCAGCGGGAATTGCAAGGCCACAATAACAGCACTCTGGTGGGAAAAGAAAGTCGATGCAGGCAGGGCCAAGTTCCGTGAAATATCGAGCTGGGTTATTTGTCATTGTCATCCGATATTAAATCTCCGGAATAACCCCGAGCTGTTGGTACATTAAGTTCAACGAGAAGAGCTGATGTAGATATTACGATTGAGTTTCCGGGAGGAATTCGGTAGCTATTTCTCGTGGGAAATCGGAAACGTTGTATATTTCTTCGTGTTGAAAAACAACGTTGAGTCCATTGAGCGCGCCAAAGGTTTCGAGTTCGCTAGAAAGCTCTTCTGCTTCGGTGCTTTCTGGAATATTGAGCTGCATGACCAGAGAAAAGGATTCGGATGAATTGGGAACTGCAAACAGTCGCTGGATATCGACAAGCCGTTGAGCCAATAACGCACAAAGTGCTCGCACAACACCTGGGGCATCGTGACCGGTAACAGATAGGAAGTAGCGTTCGCCGGAATGAATTTGCACATTATTTTCTGGTGGAATGGCACGAATAAGAACAGCCATGTCGTAAGGGCGTCCGGCATCATGCAGATGATCCCGAATGACTTCCCAGGATCTATGTGGCGGGAAATCAGCTGCAACAGTCATCGTGAACAGGCCATGAACGACAACTTGCGTTGCGTATTTCATGTCGCCACCTAGTTCAGCAAATGCTGTTGTGACAGCTGCAAGAACCCCCGGACGATCTTGGGATGTCATTGTGATAAAGAAACTCTGTGGCATGAGAAATCCTTTTCGATTTTAAGAGTTGATCCTTACGGAAAGAAGTTCAATAGAAAAGTTCAACTCTTCAGGCCTGAAAAGGCCATCATTAATATGCAGACAATTGAGTAGGGCATGTTTTAGAAGAATGGGTCACGATAGATTATGCTGTCAAAGAAAGAGATATCGCATGATGGTCTGTGGACAAAGATACCTTTGTTATCATACCATCCTTAAATAGTAGCCATTTCGCAAGTCATTCGACAAAAAATGCGACTTGGTGAGTAAGAATTCTCAATTTATTCTGAACCTGTATAGAGAGATTAGCGTTTTCTATTAAGCGTTTTCCTTTGATTTTGCACCTGACTTTTTTTCGATTGATTCCACAATCAACACCAAGGAGCTTCTGTGATTGCTCGATATGTTTCGTTGGCGATTCTTGTTTTTCTGGCCATTGTGCTGGGGATGACTTTTTTCAGGTGATCGTTCCTTTTCTGCTTCCATTGTTTTTGGCAGCTGTTGTTGCGTTGATTGCTCAGCCGATCTATCTCTATTTCCTGAAACGGACTAAACAACGTGCTTCCCTGGCTGCTGGTTTAACTACGGCATCATTGATGACTGCGGTGATCCTGCCGATGTTTATTGGAGTGACCCTGGGAGCGTTGCAGTTGTTTTCAACAGCCGAAGACTTGTTGAGTGATCAGTCGGTTCAGAAGTTAATTAATACGGTTAAGCAAGGCGAAATATTCGAATTGGTTTCCAATAGGATTGATCAGTTCATTCCAGTGGATACTAAACAAGATGTTGATCCAAATCTTACAGCTGAACAAGTAAAGGAATTGCAACAAGACTATCGAGACAAGTTAATTTATGATCGAGCACAGAAACTGCGAGTGTCTGTGCAAAATGTGGCTCGGAATTTAGCGATTTCAACCTTCAGTCCAGGCACTGCGCTGACTACAGTTGATGTGGTTGCCAAATTAGGTTGGATGTCGATGAGCTTGTTCACTTTTGTGATCGCATTGTATTACTTTTTTGCAGAGGGCACAAAGCTACTGGAATATGCAATTGAAATGATTCCAGTCAACGTGGAACATCAGCGATTGTTGTTTAAAGAATTTGGAAATGCGATCCGAGCAGTAGTTTCTGCCACATTCCTGGCTGCCATTGCTCAGGGACTTGCGACATCGGTTGCACTCTGGTTTCTGGGCTTCGACCACTTCTTTTTGTTGACGATTGTTGCCATGTTTTCTGCTCTGATTCCGTTGGCCGGAACCTGGCTGGTGTGGATGCCTTGTGCAGTTAACTTAATCTATACTGGCGATTGGGGCTGGGCCTTGGCACTTGCCATTTATGGGTTCGGGTTCATTGGAATGCTGGATAATATTATTCGAGCATACGTTTTAAATACCGACGCAAAACTGCATCCACTACTTGCTTTTGTCAGTGTGCTCGGTGGCTTGCAGGTGATGGGACTGTGGGGGGTATTTATTGCACCAGTTGTAGCGAGTTGCCTGTATGCATTGATTCGAATTTTCAATGAAGAGCTACTCGATCTCTCTAAAATGCAAAAAGAAGCTTCTGCCAAGGAGCCTGAAGGCGAACCTGAAACTGTTGCAGTATCCGATCCACCCAAACCGGAATCAGCGAGCAATTGAGTTGGGAATCCCGACTGCAAACGGATCGGCGGGATCAAACAAAAGTGTCGATTCGGCGGATAGATACGCAGTTCCACAAATTGTCGGGATGATTTGCTTTTTATTATCTGCCCATTCAAAGGAACATTCCATCAAGCTTCCTACGATGCTTTCTTGTCTCCAAACTTGACCGGGGGCTAGTTTCCCGTCCGCAGCTAAGCAGGCAAGTTTTGCGCTGGTGCCGGTGCCGCACGGCGAGCGATCATAAGATCCGCCAGGGCACAATACAAAGTTTCGACTATTGTTTGGTGGGTTCAGTGCAGGTCCATAGAGCTCGACATGATCAATATAGGCTCCATCTTTGCCAGTGATATTCTGATCAATTAAAGCGTTTCGAATCTTCAATGAAATATGTATCAAGCGGTTCGTGTTGGTCGCGGTGAGTTGTTCTTCAGGCGATTGAGTCACACAGAAAAACCAATT
>JAESQE010000255.1 GCA_016765335.1 Planctomycetaceae bacterium | reverse complement strand
ACCGGGTAGCTCATACGATCCCGTTCAGGGTCGTGTGAGTGCCGCAGGCACCCGAGGAATTGACCAAGAAGATTTCCTCTTCTGTAAGATTGCCGGAATTGCTTTGTGTTCCTGTTGAGTAGTGCTAGAAAAAAGACACCTTCATTTCATACAGGCTTCATTCGCAGTAGGAATATTTCGGCCTTGTATCTTACATGGACTGTCTTTTCTTTCTTTGTGTATTAGTGACTTGGTGGTAAAAAAAGGAACATACAAGACTCAAAGACACGAAGAAAATCAGCACAATCTGGCTCCGCAGAAGCGTTACCCTCCCTGTTTCGCGAACAAATTTAGAAACTCCTGCTCCTTGGATGAGTTTTTCAGGATCGACTCATTAATCCTTGAGTGAATCGACGTTAGGAACATCCTGTGTTAATGTTCTTTTGCATTTAAAAATTTAAGCTGGTGCTACTCTCCTTCCATTTATTATATCTGTTGATTGATTGCCCATGTTTTTCCGCCATGTTTGCCTGGAATCTATTAGCTATGTGAAGCCGGCTGAGATTATTAGTACTGCTGATTTGGAATCACAGCTGGCAGAGGTCTATGATCGACTGCATTTGCCTGCTGGTCGCCTGGAATTAATGACAGGTATTGTCGAAAGGCGATTCTTTCCGCCGGGCAGCAAGCCAGGTCCAATCAGTGCATTAGCAACACAACTGGCCATCGAAGCCAGTGAAATTCCGCTGCATCGTTTTGGTGCGTTAATTCATGGCTCTGTTTGCAGAGATCAGATGGAACCTGCAACTGCCAATCTGGTTCATCATATTGCTCGCCTGCCTGCCTCGACGATGGTCCTGGATGTCAGTAATGCCTGTCTGGGGCTACTGAATGGTGCGGTTTTGCTAGCACAAATGATTGAGTTAGGACAAATTCAAGCGGGAGTTGTTGTCGGTGCAGAACTCGGTCGCGACTTAGTCGAAGGCACAATCGATTCCCTGAAAAATGACCCTGAGTTAACGCGTAAATCGATCAAACCTGCCATTGCTTCGCTGACAATTGGATCGGCATCCACTGCAATGGTTTTGTGTGATTCTCGGCTCAGCCAGCACGGCACGAAATTCCTGGGTGGAGAAGTGATGTGTGATACCGATTCGCACGAACTTTGTGCAGGAGGAGTCGAGCAGAAAAAACAGGACGACCATCGCCCTCGAATGGACACAGATTCCGAAGCCTTGCTGGAAGCGGGAGTCCGACTGGCTGAAAAAACCTGGCAGGTCACGAAAAAAAGTCTGGGATGGTCGAACGAAAATGTCTCGCGGGTGTTTACCCATCAGGTTGGAAAAGCTCATCGAAAGTTAATGTTAGAAAATCTCGGCTTACCCAACGACTGCGACTATCCAATTTATGATCGATTCGGCAACACCGGTTCAGCCGCCCTGCCCCTTTCGTTGGCGTTGGGAGCGGAAAATGGGGTTCTTAAAGATAATGATCAGGTTGCATTGCTGAGCATTGGAGGTGGCCTGAATTCTTTGATGCTAGGATTAGATTGGCATGGCGTCTCGATAAAGGGAACAACTTGGGACAAGTAGGCTTACGTTAGCTCTGTGATTTTTTTAAGGAAAACACTATTAATTGGTTCTCCCCCTTACGAAGGGGGAGTGAGAGGGGGTTTTTGAACTGTTTTTTATAACTAAACTATTTTCGAGAACCTCTGGAATTCAATTAATAGAGGTTCCCTTAAGCACAATGAAATTTTCAATGTGCAGTGAATGCATTGTTATTTCTTCTGCGTTGTTCGATAATGAATTTATCGTGAAGGAAGAATTGAAATAGATAATTTCGAAAAAGGAGTCATCGTGAGCAGTACTGGATATGGCGAGTTATTCCTGATTGTCGATGATGATGAGCTTCTACGAACGCGTTTGGCTCGTGCGATCATTTCGCGTGGTTACCGTGCAGTGACAGCCTGCGATTTCGATGAAGCGATGCTGCAATTGAACGTGGAAGCACCACATTATGCAGTGGTCGATTTGAATATGCCTGGGCGTTCTGGCTTGGAATTACTTGAAACAATGAGCCAGCAGTCACCTGAAACGAAGTGCGTGATGCTCACCGGTTACGGCAGTATCACCACAGCTGTGGAAGCGATGCGAGCTGGTGCATGGAATTACGTCACCAAGCCAGCCGATGTAGAACAAATCCTCTCTGCTTTTCATACAACACCAGAACGAGGCAGTCGCAAAGTCGAAATACAGTACAAACCACAAACTTTGGCCGAAACCGAATGGGATCACATTCAACGAGTTCTTGCAGATTGCGGATCAAATATTTCCAAAGCCGCCCGAGAACTCGGCATCCCCAGACGCACCCTGCAACGCAAACTCAAAAAACGCGCTCCTTAACAGCTGGCGTCCATTGAGCAACTCTCTCGCTGATAGTATTGAGAGAGATAGGAATCAGATGTGTGGGAGTTCACGCTTTAGCGAGATTTGTTGCTTTAGCTGCAGGGGCAGCGGATTATGTGCGATAAGTAATCCAGAAACTACCGGAATAAATCCAAAACACAGCATCAAGCGATCTTGCGCGAAATCTCACTCTCTTGTTCAAGCTCATCCTGTTCAAGCTCGTCAAGTAATTCAAGCTCTTTTTCAATGCGAGCAACCAGCTCTGAAGCAGTGAGATCTTCTATTTTTTCAGGCACAGCAGGAATCAGCGAAACCGGCTCAGATTGCATTGGTACGACTGACTGCTTAACGACTGGCTGAACCTGTTGATCAGCCACATCAGTAGCACGAAGAACGTGTTCTGCCTGATCAAGCAGGTATTCAAATTCATACGCTCCGAAGCTAAGGCTGTCTCCAGGCTGCAAAATTGCAAACTGTTTTTCGACTCCGTTGACCAGCATCACTGGTTCCGAATACAAAGCTTCAATCTGACAGCCTCCCTGGACCTGATGCACAATCGCATAGACCATCGGGATTTCCTCTGCAGAAAGCTGGAGCTGACAGCAATTGCCTGCACCAATCAAAAAGCGATCTGAATCGATTGGTCGAAAGGGATTCTTTGTTTTCCCCCGCGTAACTTTCAAGAGAGGCTTTTGAATACTGATTTTCATCCTGTTCAATCTCTGTTTCTTGTGTACTTTTTGGGCCTCGGAAAGAGGTGAGAATGGTAGCACTTTGCTCAAGGCTTCTTCATCATTCTCTTTTTCGACACAAGCTCCCTATCGAACCCCCATAGAGTAGCCACATTACCAGCCAGCAGAAGATCACTTCCATTTTATCAACGATTACCAACTCCACGAAGAATGGGAAGGAATGGCGAGACAGGGGATATATGTTGGATATAAAGATTCAATCATGATCAATCGTTCTCAATTCAGGCATTAAAGAGGAATTGACTTTATTTTCCCGTGCGACTCTTCAAGCAACATTGGAAAGTTCCAGTGATAACGATAATGACGCTCATTCTGATTAGGCAAGATATCCGATATCCAGACTACAAACCAGACACAACTGCACCTCGAATCCAAGGTGCCAATGTCATCCTATCCCTCCTGTCTTAACAGTTTAAATCCGGAGAGGTTCTGGTTTGCGCAAAAGAACCACACAACAATACAAACATACAACAATATAGTTCTTGGTATTCAACAAGAACTATATCTGACAGGCACACCTGACGATTTAGTGAGCAACCGCGGAGAAGTCGATTCATGGACATTCAGAAGGAACTCCAGCAAGGCATGCTCCTGCATAAACAGGAGCAACTGGATTCTGCTACAAAAATTTATGATGCGATTCTTCAGGTTTCTCCCGATCATCCACAAGCTTTGCATCTGCGTGGTCTCATTGAACAGCACAAAGGCAACTCGACTTCTGCGATTCAGATGATCACGCGGGCGTTAAGAAACGCTCCCTTTTCTCCATTAATGCACTACGACTTAGGCATTATTCATCGAGAATCAAAGAAGATCGATCAGGCGATTCGATGTTTTCAGACCGCAATTCAAATCGATCCTCAGCTCACAGCTGCTGTTGAGCTAATGGGGAAATGCCTGTTTGAATCATCAAAATTTGAATTGGCAGCCGCGNTGTTCTCCAAATTAGTGAAGCANCAACCAGACAACGCAGAGTTNCATTCNCAACTGGGTGTCNCGCAAANTCGCCTGGNCCAATTTGCTGAAGCAGAGCNNAGTTTTAANGAATCACTTAAACACCGGCCTGNTCATGCTCAAACATATAANGAATTGGGAAGCGTGCTCTGGGAGCAGAAAAAAAGCAGGCAAGCAGCCAAGGCTTTTGAGTCTGCGGTAAACCTGGACCCGAAAAATGCCAACTCGTGGTCTAATTTAGGCGCAGTGCTTCACGAATTGAAACAGTTACCAGCTGCCCGTACTGCATTAGAACAATCTGTAAATTTAAACCCGAATTTTGCAGGAGCCNTCTACAACCTCGCAAATATTTTCAAAGAACTCGATCAATTCGAAACTGCTGTNTTTCATTATCAACGAGCCATTGAACTTTGCCCGCAACATGTAGATTTCCGAATGAATTATGTCACGGTGCTCAATTCGTTGGGGCAGTTTGAGGAATCAGCCAGGCAGTGTCGGGAAATTATNAAAATAGAACCAGGGCATACTCAGGCTTATTACGCATTGTTCACATTCAACGCGGAACATGTCACAGACGAAGAAGTCCAAAATATTGACGAGTTGCTCAACGACTCTCAGATTTCAGATACCGACAAGGAAGGTGCGTATTTCAGCCTGGGCAAGCGTTATGATAAATTAGAGGAGTACGACAAAGCATTTTCCTGCTTTGAAACTGCCAATCGACTTGATAAGCGTCACGGCAACTTCGACCACTCCAAACTCACTGAGTTTGTGGATCGAATGATCGAAAGCTATCGCGAACACTTCGAACATTTAAGTCGTTTATACGGTTCGTCATCTCGGCAACCAATCTTCATTTTAGGAATGCCTCGNTCGGGATCTACGTTGGTGGANCAAATTCTNACCAGCCACTCACAGGTGAATGGCGCNGGTGAGTTTGCTGGGATTCGGACATTACAACAAAACTTTTTGAATCTTTCCCCAAAAGCTGATAACAACAACCCGAGCTATCCTCAATCGATACAGCATGTCACACAGGATTTGCTTCATCGGATGAGCGAGCAGTATCTTCAGCAGCTGGTTCACACAGCTGGTGAGGCGGCTCACATCACAGATAAAATGCCTAACAATGCGTTTCACATAGGGCTAATTTCTGCGTTGTTTCCCAATGCAACGATTCTTTACACCGGACGCAATCCGCTTGATATCTGCCTTTCCTGCTTCTTTCAGAATTTTTCTGTCTATCACGATTTCAGTTTCGATTTACGAAGCACAGGAAGATTTTATCGTGAGCACGCCCGGCTCGTTGCATTTTGGCGAGAACTACTCCCGAATCGCATACAAACCATCAATTACGAAGAACTCGTCGAAAATCAGGAAACAGAAACTCATCGACTTGTTGAAGACATTTGCGGACTCCCCTGGGAGGAAAGTTGTTTGCAATTTCATCAAAACAAACGAGCTGTCAACACCGCTTCTCTTTGGCAAGTNAGNCAACCGATGTACCAGAAATCCGTTTCGAAATGGAAAAAATATGCTGCTCACCTGGAACCACTACTCAATGAATTAGAGCAACAGGATCAATCCGCAGCATGAATCAATAATAGAAAAACAGATCGTCATCCAAGATTTCGGTCCTGCAAATAATACAAAGTAAACAAATAGCCTTTTTAATAAGTGAGGGCATGAACGTTGGCTCGCAAAACAAAAAAACGAACCGGGAAAAAAAGTCGCAACCGATCTCAAGCCGGGGGTGGTTCACGGCCGCATATTTCCTTGGGTGATGACGCTTTTCTCAATGCAGTGCATATGCATCAGCAGGGAGAAATCGCCCAAGCGAAGCTGGTTTATGAGCAGATCCTGGCTGAAGATGCAGGTCATACAGAAGCGTTGCATTTGATGGGGCTGATTCTGCACAAACAAGGCGAACACAAACAAGCGATTGAAAAAATTGAGCGAGCAATCCAGCTCAATCCTGATGCAATTATCTTCCGGAAGAATCTGGCTTCGGTTTATCGTTCTGCGGGGAGAACCGAACAGGCTAAACAAATTTGCAAAGACGTTTTGGCAGCCGAGCCTGCTGAACCAGNTGTCATTTCGCTGCTTGCAAAAATCCAAGAGCAAGAACATAACTGGACCGAAGCGATCCAAACTCTGAAATTAGCATTAGCGACAAATTCCCCATTACTGGAAACAACAGAACTGTTTATATCATTGGGGGAATGTTATTCCAATCTGGAAAATCATTCGCTGGCGATCAAGTATTTTGAGTCGATCCTCGAAACCAAGCCGAAGCACTTAATCGCCACCCATAATATCGCCCGAGAACTACATTATCTGAAACAGGAAACCGAAGCGGAAGCTTGGTATCTTCGTGCACTGGAGATCGAACCGAACTGTGCCTCGGCTCTGAATAATCTGGGAGTGATCTATCAAACCCATGCCAAGTTTGAAAAAGCTAAGCAGTTTGCTGAGAAGGCTTGCGAAATCCAACCCTTATTGGCTGACGTTCACAACAACCTGGCTAACATTTACGAATGTCTAGGAGATGGTTCTCGCTGTAGAGAGATGTTCGAGCATGCAATTGCGCTGAGACCGGATTACCCGGAGCCACATCATTCGTTGTCTCAACTTGATTTGCGAGACGGAAAGTTTGCTATCGGCTGGGATAAGTATCAGTGGAGATACAAAAAGAAAGATCATGATCACCGCTACTATGCACACAAAGTTTGGAATGGAGAGACGCTGACAACCGAGCGACTTCTTGTGTTTGCAGAGCAAGGCGTGGGCGATGTCATCATGTTTGCAACCTGCCTGCCAGACCTGCTGCAACGTGTTAAGCATGTAACAGTCGAGGTCGATTCCAGGCTCGTGCCGTTATTCCAAAGATCGTTCCCCGGCATCACTATCATTCCACGTCCTGCAGAGAACACAACAGATCCGATCCGGCTTGAAGGAATTGATCTGCAAATTTCGCTGGCAGATCTTCCCCGGTTTTTCCGCAGCTTCGAACATGATTTCCCACGTCAGGAAAAGTTGCTTATTCCAGATCAGGCGGCCTGCGATCAATGGAAAGCCAGATATAACGCCTTAGGGCAAGGGCTAAAGGTCGGTATCTCATGGTTCGGCGGTAAGAATCTGGAACTGCAAACCAGACGTTCGATCCCTTTGGAGAACTGGGAAGAAATTCTAAAAACTCCTGGAACACATTTCATCAATTTACAATATGGTGATTCAACTGAATTGCTTAATAATGTCCAGAAGAAGTATGGAGTCACCATCCATGACTGGCAAGAAAGTGATCCGCTTGCCGATCTCGATGATTTCACTGCACAGCTGCATGAACTCGACCTGGTAATTTCCATTGATAACGCAACCGTCCACTTTGCGGGCGGAGTGGGCGTGCCTACCTGGTGCCTGTTGAATAAGCTGCCGGACTGGCGGTGGATGCTAGAAAAAGAACAGTCGCAGTGGTACAGCAGTTGCAAATTGTTGCGTCAAAAAGATCAGGCGGATTGGTCTCCGGTAATGGATCGTGTAAAAAATGATTTGCACAAACTGGCAACAAACCACGATACGAACAACCAGAATTCCTCACAAAGCCCTGCACTGCCTGCGATTGTAACCAACGACAAACCTGCAACAGCAATCAAACCTCGCTGCGCAATCATCTCTCCGATCGGTCCCGGGCATGAAGAGATTTATCAGCAGGCATCAAATTCGATCCGTGAAGCCTGCATTAAATCTGCTGGCCCCTTTCAGGAAATCATCCCATTCCGCATTGATGATTCTCAAGGAAAGATTGGTCGTTCGCAAGCAAGAAACAAAGCAGTTCAGCAAGCAGCCAGCCAGGGAATCGAATGGGTCTTTTTCCTCGATGCGGACGACATGTTGGTGCCAAATGCCTTTGTAAATGTAGAACCCTACCTGGATCACTACGATGCCATCTGGGGGCAAATCTTCAGTTTCGATGATGGCTCGATGCAGGCAAGTTCCCGAAAAGGGCAACTCGGGATGACGGATCACTTTGTTGATATCCTCAATAACGATCCGTACTTCACACTACAAATGGGACATTTTGTACGGACCGAAGTTGCGTTACAGCATCCGTTTAATGAGCAGATGGATGTGGGAGAAGATTTCGATTATTACCTGCGAGTTTGGGAAAATCATCGCTGCATCAAACTGAATACAGCGTTATTCGCCAACCGTCGCGGAAAGCATTCAACCGGTCCTCGTTCTGCAACAGGCCAAGCTTGGACAGTCACGGTGAATCAGCTGCTTCAGAATTATCGAAGTAATTATATTGCAGGCAAAACAACGGCTAAAACGTCGCCACCTGAAGCCAAACAGCAACGTGTGCCCACTCCGCTTGCGGATCGCACATCTCAATCGCCAAAGCACGTCCAAAGGGGGATGAAACTGGCGATTTACGGGATGATGCGGAGTGGCACGACGTTGCTTTGCGATAAGTTAACGGTTCAGGACCAAGGCATTATCTTGTTGGAGCCAAACATTCATTTGCCAGGCAGACCTGATCAAATACGAACGCAACTCGAAGCGTTCGGCATTTCGATATCGGAACAGGAATGGTTAGCCGGCAATCAGGAACAATCATTTGAAGAGTTCTTTAATGCATCTGTACTTCCGGAATTAAACAAGCTCGATTACTGGGGTGTCAAGATGGTGAACTTTGCCAACTGGCAACAGTTCCTGAAAGACTACCCAGCCGAAGAACTTGTTTTGTGTGTACGAGATATTCGAGATGTTGTGCTCTCGGCGTTAGACCTGGCCCCAAAGCTAAACAATTTTGTCGATGAGAAATGGATCGAACAACGAGCCATCGAAACAGCTACTGAATTGGTGAAGATGTCAAAACGTCCTCACCGTCTAATTCGGTACGAACAGATGTGCGAAGACCCATCTCTCATTAATAATCTTGCCCGTGAGATTGGGCTGAACACATTGGGAGAACAACGCTTAGGATTGGAATCTGTTCCGCACCGCCTGTATGAAGACCAAAAACATCAAGGCCGAGTGACAAACCAGTCGGTTAACAGATTTTCCCGAGAACCTGATGGCCCCGCAAAGCAACTGGCCGAAAAAGTCTGGAAACAAACGCAGGAGTATTGCCAACAGTTTGGATACGATACCGCAACGGTCAAGCCCCAACTGCCCAAAGGGTTTTCTGCACTGCTTAAAGCTGCGAACAAGCAAAGAAATGTTGTTGAATCGATTGTCGAGGCGACTTCTCAAAACAGAGTTCCCGAAAAGATCACATCAACACCAAAAAGTACTCCAAAGCCTTCAGCTACAGGCAATGACTTCACCAGCTATTGGCAGCAGGACCAGTTGGCAAACATCATTCCTCAAAATACGAAACTCGGCGAATTCCCTGAAGGCTGGGATGTTCGGCCCTATATTTGGGAATTGCTGAAACCACATTTGGTTCGCAAGATGGTTGAAATTGGTTGTGGATATGGTCGATTATGCCAAGCGATTCCCACGGATTATTACCTGGGAATAGATATCAATCCAGAAGCAATCCAAACAGCAAAAGAGCAACATCCTGGGTACGATTTTCAGCCAATCGGCTTTAATGACCAGTATCCTGAAGCGGATGCAATTCTTGCCTATACCGTGCTGTTGCATATCGACGATGTTGCAATTGTCCCGATGATCAAACGCATGTGCCAAGCCAGTGATGTCATTCTCATTGCAGAAATATTAGGCAAAAAACAATGGCGACGAGAAGGAAATCCTCCGGTATTCAATCGAGATCTTCAGGACTATCTCAGTTTGATGCAGACAAACGGATTCCATCTTGATAATTGCCAGGGAAAGACTTATGCACATTACCCAGACACCGAAATTACATTTATGAAATTTGTTAGAAACTAACAGAATCAAATAGTCATTATACGGACATAAAACTACTGCAAAACTCAGGTGATTTATTAAGTTACCTGGGACGGCCCGTGCAGCCGTCTGATCTTAGTTTGGGAAGTGAGAATCATGGTCATATCACCGGAATTGAAATACGCATTTGTCAGCACCGTCAAAGGGGGCACAAATTCGATTTATCAAATTCTGACTGAACATTATCAGGGGCAGCGGTACGGTGAATTTCATTGTCAGGATGTCAGCGAAATCCCTGAAGCCTGGTGTTTGTTTACAACTTGCAGAAATCCATATAGCCGAGCAGTTTCGATCTGGTGGAGTACTTGCATGCGAGGCAAAGACAGATACTATTTTCGCCAGATGTGTCCGAATCCAGATTCCTTCGAAGTCTTTGCGGAATGGGCTGCGTTAATGCAATCGCAATTGCACCGTATGAGCGAACCACAACAGCAATTATTGATGACACAATCTGAAAGGCATGGCGAGATTGATTTTGATTTGTATCTGAAAACTGAAAATCTTCTGAGCGGTTTTTTACAACTACCGTTTCTGGATTCAGAATTGCCTGAATTTCCGGTTCTGAACCCAACTCGAAATCAGAGAGATACCGTTGCGGAGTATATGACCGGACGAGCCATACGAGCGGTGCAGAATTGGATGCAACCAGACTTTGAAAAGTACGGATACTCACTCGATTTTCAAGGGGAAACTCCCATTGAAACCTCAGCTGCCTGATGTTGTCACAGGAAACATTATAAAAGAATTTGAAACAAGGAAGTAGTTATGGGAACGGGATATTTGCCAGATAACGTATTGAGTGGTGTCATCAATGAACTTGTTAATACTCCTGGAGACTTTGCAGAAGTTGGAGTTTTCAAGGGCGCATTGTTCAAACGAATTGTTGCTGTTTCTCAAGTTCTCAATCGCAAAGCTCATGCATTCGATAGCTTTGTGGGGATGGATGAACCGACAACCATGGATGCAGGAAAATACCCCAAAGGGGATTTAAGCAGTGGCGGAAAAGAAAACTTTAGTCGTATTATCCACGATTCAATCCAACAGCATCGTGAAGTAAGTTTGACTGATGGGCAAGGCGCAGGAGTTGCATTGGAGAATATCCGGGACGACATTTTTGAACTTTGGGACGGTTATGTTCCACAGTGCTTAGAGAAGTGCCCGGTTGATAACTTTGCGTTCATTTATATCGATCTGGATCATCACGATCCGACGCAACAGGCCATCGACTGGGCTTGGCCTCGATTAGTGGCTGGGGGAATTCTTGGATTTGATGACTACTTTCCCGGACGTCCCAAACTGGCATCGCCACCGATTGACGCCTTTTTGGACAAGGAACATGATAATTTACAACTGATGCATTTTGATAACAACCAAATATTCATTCGTAAGCAAGGGGACATCCAATCTCGGCAGGGTGTCGCCTGATATTGCAGGAACAAGAGATCAGCGGTTGAGCCGGAATATCCTTTGCAGTTTACCACCTTTATCAGAACAGGCTGTCAAATCAGTAAAGCCAGTTCATTCTCTTTCTGATTACTACTCACGTCACAACTCACAGGGAAGTGGAACACGGGAAATAGTCGATAGAATAGATACAGGGCTTAGTGACGAATTCATAGTTTTGTAGCCTATCGAACTAGCTGTTAATACATTTTATGTCAAATCTCACAGTTACAACTGGACTTGTTAGCGGCCTGGATATTGCAGGCCTGGTGGAAGCGTTGTCGCTCAATCAGCAGCAGGCGATCAAGCGTCTGGATGCTCGTGCTGATGAGTTTGAGATCAAAAAAACGAGCCTCAATGCCCTTGAAGCCAAACTGCTCTCTTTGGCCTCAGCGGTCACGACCCTGGGCAATGATATTACTTTTGAGCAGCTTTCGGTTACAAATTCTAACGAATCTCAGCTCAAAGTATTTATTGGAAACTCAGCTGTTGAGGGAACCTATGTTTTCCAAGCTTTACAGAAATCAGCATCTCAGCAATCTTTGAGCCGAGGGTTTGCAGATGCTGATCAGCAAACATTAGGCACCGGTACGTTGACGATTTCGCAGGGAGGCTTCCTGGATGATTCAACTCTGCTTGAAACATTAAACGATGGCTCCGGTATTCGTCGAGGGCTTATTCGTGTCACAGATCGTAGTGGGGCATCTGCTAATATCGATTTAACGAAAGCTCTCACCGTTGATGATGTACTCAACGGTATCAACAACAATGTCGATATTAACGTGACCGTCAGAGCCGTTGATGGACAATTTATAATAGAAGACTCTTCAGGAAGCACTGCCACCAATCTGTCTGTTGTTGATCTCAATGGAGGACAGGCTGCGGTCGATTTAGGGATCGACAAATCGGTGGCTGCAACAACGCTGACAGGAGATATCGTCCACGAAGCAACCGAGAATTTTTCACTCGGTCAAATTAACGATGGGAATAATCTTAATTTACTTACAGACGCACCTGACCTAAGTATTACTTTGGAAGATGCAACGGTATTAGAGATCAATTTTGATGGTTCGAAAACAATTAAAGACATCATCACCAAGATAAACGACCACGTAGACAATGGCGGAAAACTAACCGCAGCGTTGGTCAATGGGCGAATTGAACTGACAGACACCACAGCCGGTGGAGGCACATTAACCGTTGCAGACATTAACAACAGCACCGTAAGCCAAGTGTTGGGACTCGATGCAGCAGTCGTTGGAAGCACGCTGACCGGCAATCGTCTTTCAGCAGGAATGAACTCCGTACTGTTAAGAAATTTGCGAGGCGGACAGGGAATTACTCAGCTGGATACGATTTCATTGACGGATCGTTCCGGGCAGACTGCCTCTGTGGATCTCTCAAGTGCTGAAACGCTGAATGATGTTATCGAAGCCATCAACTCTGCTCAAGATACCGGAAGTGACTTACTACTTCATGCGACGCTGAACAGTCAAAAAGACGGAATTGTCATCACCGACACCTCTGGTTTAACAGCTAGTAATTTGATTATTGCTGATACTGGTACTTCGACGTTAGCAGCTGACCTGGGGATCGTAATTGATGCTGCTGTCGATGAAGTCAATAGTAACTCTTTGTCGATGCGTTATGTCAACCAGGCGACAGATCTTTCTGAATATGCCCCTGATGGCGGAATCGTTGAAGAAGGATTAATCCAAATTACAGATTCGGATGGAAATGTAGGCGTCATTGACATTAATTCTGCTGCCAAAACCATTGGTGATGTGATCACACGAATTAACGCCAACAGTTCCATTTCAGTCACTGCGGAATTGAATGAAACCGGCGATGGGTTTGTGATCA
The DNA here is from genome assembly GCA_016765335.1 of Planctomycetaceae bacterium. Classification (GTDB taxonomy): domain Bacteria; phylum Planctomycetota; class Planctomycetia; order Planctomycetales; family Planctomycetaceae; genus Rubinisphaera. Next base: position 3,232 of record JAESQE010000255.1, on the reverse strand, counting down.
TTGATGAAGCAGGCGGTGCCGGAACGCTGTCTGTTGTTGAATTCGGGGAAACAACAACAGCAGCAGATCTCAGATTATTGGGCGACGCAACAACCGGAGGTGATGGAAAACAACGTGTCAGCAGCCGCAGGGTTACGTTGATTGAAATTGAAGTGACCGATACGCTCGAAGATTTGGTCATCAAGCTCAACGAGGCTGGTGGATTAGTCAATGCGTCTGTGTTTGATGATGGATCTAGTTTTAACTCAACCCGTTTAAGTCTGACATCTGGTAGTTCAGGTCGAGCGGGTAGAATGTTAATTGACGATGGAGGGCTGGGACTCAATTTTACAACAATTGTCAATGCACAAGATTCGATGCTCCAGGTTGGTTCTAATTCTGCAACCGCATTTTTAATTACCTCTGCAGATAATAACTACGACAATGTTGTTGAAGGAATTGACCTGGATATTCTTCAGCTGGGATCAAGTTCAGTGACAATTGATATCGCAAAAAAAACATCGAGTATCGTAACAAATATTGAAAGTTTAGTTTCGACATATAACAGTTTTCTGGAAGTGGGAACCGAACTGACAAAATTCGATTCCGATACTAATCAAAGAGGAATTCTTCAGGGTGACGGCTTTACGACGCGAGTCAATTTGAGATTAGATACTGCGTTGCATAAACGATTTGGATCTGGAAACGAGACAATTAAATCGTTGATAGATCTTGGCATTCGAGTCGGTACAGGTGGAATACTCGTTCTCAACAAAGAACGTTTGGAAGATAAACTCAAAAATGACTTAAGTGGTGTCAAAGAATTCTTCACTGCTGCTGACACAGGGTTTTCAGCCATACTTGGTGCAACCTTGACATCGCTGACGGATGTCGTGGACGGTACATTCACGAACGAAAAAGACGTACTGGATAGCTCGATCAAGCAAGCACGTGAAAGAATCGAAGAACTTAATATTTTACTCGAAAGCAAGAAAAGCCGTTTGCTCAATGAATTTATCAAAATGGAAACGATTATCAGTAGTATCCAATCACAACAAAGTGCACTAGAAGCACTCCAGCCAATTTTAAACAAAAAGAAATAACATCAATCAATCGACTTAAAAACACAACCTAAGCCATCTGTTTTTGATGATTAATTAGTAAGCCATTCCGGCCTTTTGGCAGTAAGGCCTGGACACCATTTTTCGGCTTGAATGCCACCTTTGCAAAACCAATTATATCACAGCAGTAATCTGGATAGAGAAACTCGATTATGTATCAAAACGAATATCTTGAATCACAAGTTATGACAGCCACCCCTCATCAGTTACACCTGATGGTTGTTGATGGAGCAATTCGCTTTGCCAATGTAGGCAAAGAAGCGTTGCTTGTGAATAATTACGAAGATTCGCATCTTGCATTGAGTCGCTCCAGAGATTTTATCTCCGAAATTTTCTCAGGTCTTGATGATGAGCGTGCACCGGAAATGATCGAATCGCTAAGAAATCTGTTTGCGTTTTCCTATAAGAACCTGGCACAAGCAGACATCGAGCACAAACCAGAGCTTGTCGATGATGCCATTCGCGTTCTTGAATTGCACAAAGAGACCTGGATGGAGCTGATCGAAAAACTCCCGGAAGATTATCAAGCCAATGCTCACCAAAAAAGTGGCGATTGGGAAAGATAAATAGCTCTGCCAGCATTAAGAAAATACAGTGCTAGATTGGGTGATCGCCACCTACGATTCAGCCCAGTAATCAACAACAAGCACGTCCGAGAGAATTGGTTTGAGTTTTGCGGTGAAAGCTTGATGAGCCGCGTGAGGAAGATAGGCTTCCAAATCTGCCTTGCTGCGAAATGTCACAAAAAAACAATGTGAAAATCCTTTTGCCAATTTCTCTGGACTGACATCGGTGCCGTATTCATAACTAAGAACGGTATCGATCTGATTCTTCAGTTCGCCAAAAGCAGTGACAATTTCCTGAATCTGAGCCTTTGTTGCATCTTCTTTGAATTTAAATAACACAACATGCCGGTACACTTTTTCGGCTGGCTTGTCTGCCACGTTATTACCAGATGCCATCCCAATGATCCCCACTACCAAGATAGAACAAACGACAGCCACTGTGAAGTTTCGCATCGAATTTACCTACTAAATATATTACCATTTGCACCACAGATATTCTCAACCCTGGCCAACACATTCGTAAGCCAATTGGATAATCCGCAAGTCAACCTCTGAAAGATACCGCAAACAATCAGACAAATGTCTTTGTATTTGCGCGTACCCGTTTTTCTCAATCGCATTCTAGAATGCGGTTCATATTTGGATTAATACATCCAATAGGCAGCATTTGCCCTACGTTTAGATTACCGAACTTTTACTCCGGAATCCAAGCCAATTCGAAAATGTATTCCGAAAAAACGAATTTTGCTCCACTCCAGTCGCTTTCTAGCTAGGTTTGCAGGAGATTTCAAATATAAAATCGAGTATTCACAATACTGGGTTTGGTACGAAAAGGTCTCAAAACTAGCCGGATTCTATCTCATGCGGATTATTAGCTGGTTTGCGTGTTGAGCTTGAATGATCCCAGTGAGGGGGCGGGATTTCTTCGTGGGCGCAATGGTTACGATATCGAGCGATAATGTTCCCAGTGGTTGAACTGAGCTGTCGCTGGAAGAAACGCCAGTGAAACCAGCTGCTGGGAATCGAACCGATCAGTAACAGTAGAACTGCGATGCTTAGTAGGCGATTCTGTATTGCTGAAGATGCTTGAATCGATTCTGCAACTTCCCAATGCCAACTTTTAGACTTTGAGATAGTTCGCTTTTCTGGTGATTCATCAGAAGCAACCAGAAGCATTTGATCGGGATGGATCACCAGGTCTTCCGGCAGGGAAATAGTCTGATTTTGTCCAGCGTCAGACTCAGTCTGTCTGATTTGTTCTTTTAGCTCGGGCGAGAGTTCAATCCGCTGGGCGAACAATTTGCGGGTTTTGTTCTCTGCTTCCAATTCGATCAGTTCGAGTTGCTGATCATAGCACAACTGTTTGAATCGACTATTTCTCACAGTCAATGGCGCGAGAATTACGATCCCAAAGAGTATCGCTGCCAGAATTGCAGTCAGGAAAAATCGAACCGAATCTGTCCAGGATACATTCATAATTTCTCCTTCCCTGTTCTATTTCACTTGATGCAATAAATGATGCGATTGACGCGTCAATCTGTAGGGAACCTCTATTAATTCAAAATT